>DUES01000099.1 GCA_011192055.1 Dehalococcoidia bacterium | reverse complement strand
CCGTAAACTACGTTTCACCCCTATGGCCAATGAGCAACTTCAAAGAATAGAGAATGACATATCACTAAAAGGTATCCTCAAGCAGGTCAGGAAAACACTAGGGTATCTGGAAACAAACATTCGCTCTAATTCTCTGCAAACCCATGAGTATGAGTCACTGACAAGACGTTATGGACAAAAGGTTTTCGAGGCTTACATTCAAAATAAGGCTCCCGGGGCATATAGAACATTCTGGCATTATGGTCCGGATGAGACAGATGAAAACGGTAAACACATTGCAGTGATTACTATCGTAGCTATAGTACCACATCCCGAGTCCTGAACAGCCAGATTAGTCGCAACACCTGGCTGCTGTATCTTTCCTTGCCGGTTTATTTGAATCCATACATGTATCCGTCTAAAATATGGTTCTCCGGAATTGGTTTTGGTATGCTTAGGAGAACGGAGTTTCAAATAAAGAAGCGGTACACCGTTAGTAACAACAATACCCGGGTGTCCTGCATACCATGCCCGTAAGCAATAGGAGGTGATGAGATGAAAAACGCCTCGTCTTTCAGAAGAGGTACAAAAATAGTATGCACTATTGGCCCCTCCACCAGTTCACCCGAGATGATAGAAAGGCTTATCCGCGCAGGCATGAACGTTGCCCGGTTCAACCTGTCCCATGGTGACCTCAATAATCACGACTCCGGTATCCGGAATATAAGGGATATCAGTCAGCGTCTGGGCAAAAATGTGGCGATTCTCGTGGACTTGCCGGGGCCTAAATACCGCACCGGAGCCCTGAAGAATGGTGAGGTTTCACTTAAAAATGGTGCTACGCTGGTACTTACCACCAGGAAGGTACCAGGTGATTCTACGCTGGTATCCGTCAACCTGCCCAACCTGCCCCGGGATGTAAAAGCTGGAAATACAATTCTGCTCGATGACGGTGCCATGCAACTGGTGGTCGAGGAGATTTCGGGCACCGATATTACGTGCCGCGTTACGGCCGGCGGTCTGCTGACACCCGGTCGCGGTCTGGTAGTACCCGGAATGCGTACATCCGGTCCATTCGTGACCGCTTCTCTTGAAAAAGGCATCCGGTTTGCCATCGAGCAACAGGCCGATTTCCTGGCTCTTTCCTTTGTCAGTCAGCCTGATGATATAGCAGAGGTAAGGGCAGTCCTGAGTAAGCATAAAAAGGATATGTTCATTATCACCAAGATTGAACGGGGAGTGGCAGTCAGGAAGTTCGATGCTATTCTGCAGCAAAGCGATGGTATCATGGTAGCGCGGGGCGACCTCGGGGTAGACATCCCTCTTGAAAGAGTACCGCTGGTGCAGAAAGAAATTATCAGGAAATGCAACCAGGCAGGTAAACCCGTTATCACGGCAACCGAGATGCTTGAGTCCATGGTCAATTCACTGCGCCCGACCAGGGCGGAGACCACGGATGTAGCCAATGCGATATTTGACGGGACCGATGCCATCATGCTCTCAGCGGAAACCTCCATCGGTAAATACCCTGTACAGACCGTCAGGATGATGGCAAAGATAGCCGATGAAGCGGAAAAGAACCTGCCTTATGAGTCGATGCTGGCAGAACGGGGAAGGTGGCTTGAACTACAGACTGATGAACTTATCAGCTATAACGCCTGCCATACGGCACTCAGATTGAATGCAGCGGCAATTGTAGCTTTTACAAAGTCCGGCAGTACGGCAGGCAGGGTATCGAAATACCGTCCCAAAATGCCCATCCTGGCAATAACACCGGATGAGGCTGTATGCAGGCAACTGGTATTGCGGTGGGGAGTACATCCGGTCCGGATGTCCGACCCGACCGTTATCGATGAATTGATAGACATGGGAGCCGCTCTTTCCAGGGACCTGGGGATTGCAAGGCAGGGTGATTCAATAGTAATCACGGCCGGTATCCCGCTTGGTGTTACGGGTACAACGAACCTGCTGAAAGTACACGAGCTGCCCTGAGTATTATGCCGGTATACCTCACGCCTTCTTTTCCCGGATTAATATCTGCACATCAGTGGATAGTCACTGGTATATATAAAGAGGAGCACCTTTGACGGTGCTCCTCTGTTACCAGCTAATCCGTATCCGTTTTCCTGAGGCAAACTGCCTCAGGAACTGGGTCCTCAGGTCGGGAAAAATTCACCCTCTTCACCCATATAAGACCTTGACGCAAATACGGAAAACACCCTCCTGGGATTATCATCCCCGCATTCAGGGCACTTCAACCGCTTATCTCTTCCGTCCATACTGCGAAGCGCTTCAAATGTAGCACCGCACTTGGTACATTCAAATTCATAAATCGGCATTCTCAACTCCTCCAACATCCAATAATACACTTTCTATAGTGTGAATTCCACATTATTGTATAACGGGTTCCAGCCTGGTTTCTTCTACCTGGTGAACTGGCTTCAGACCGACCATTGACTCCACGACAAAGTCAGACAGGCTCTTTATCTCGATTCCGAGGTCATAATGCTCATTGAGCCCGCCTATCTGCAGTCGGCAGTTTTCACACGGCGTAACGACAATACTGGCCCCGGTATCGCGAATCTGTCCGGCTTTTTTCTCACCGGTCTTCATCCTGAATTCGTCAAACTCAGGTTGTGCAACCAGTCCGCCACCGCCTCCGCAGCACCAGTTCTTCTCCCTGTTTGGAGACATTTCGCGAAAATCGGAAGCCACCTGTTTGATAATATCCCTCGGTTCCTCGAAGAAACCCCCGTTGCGCGCCAGTTGACACGGGTCATGATAGGTTACGGGCTCCGTTACCGTTCCCGGTGCAAGCTCGATTATGCCTTCCCTGACATAGCGGTGTATTACCTCGACGATACTGCTCACCTTGAAAGGAAGCTTCTCTTTGGCCCAGGTCTCGTAAAGGAACTCCGGGACCCGGTAGCCATGTCCGCACTCAGCAATCACCAGTTCCCTGACACCAAGTTGCTTCGCCTCCTCGATAATGCGTGCTGCAACCGCTTTTGCCTTCTCCGTGTCCCCGAGAAAATAACCGTAGTTTGACGCCTCGTACAGGGACAGGGTCCAGCTTGCCTTTGCCTTGTTGAAAATAATGGCTGCCGGAAGTATGGTATGCGTTCCGGACAGGGCTGCATAGAGAATACCGGCACCATCACGGTCAACCGGTATCTCTGCCGCGGGATCACCCCGTCTTTCCTGGACTTCCTTCTCGGTTTCCTTCAGCATTTCCAGCATGATGTCTTTGAAGAGGTCGATATTTTCCCCTTTGACGATAGCTGCACCGGTAAGCTCCTCAAGAAGCCGGGGGCCTTTTCCGGCGGCAATGAGCATTGCCTTGGCTACGGACAGTATCCAGGTTGTGTCAATAGAGAAGGGGCAGTAATACATGCAGCGCCGGCATCCGGTACAGGCATAGGTTACACGGTAGAGTTCATCCAGCAGGCTGTCATCGGGGTCTCTGCCTTCGTAAATTCCGGGAATCAGCTTACCGGTACGTGTGAAGTGTTTTTTATAGACACGCCTGATTAGTTCCGCCCGGTACGCCGGGAGGTATTTCACATCTCCGGTGGTCGTGTATTGATGGCAGGCATCCTTGCAGATGGAACACCTTGAACAGACATCGAGGTACTGAAGGAGCTGCCGGTTCATCTTCTTACCCAGCACGCTTACCAGCGTGTCCTGCATCTCTGTAGCCACTGTTATTCACTCCTGACCAGATTTACGGCAAAGCTACCGGCAAAATGTACCAGCTTGCTGAACGGCAGGTATATCAGCAGGAGATTTGCGAAGAAAACATGGGCAACCAGGGACCACTTTGTGGCCGAGGCAGCCAGTGCAGCCGGGAATGTCGGACTCAGCGTAAACAGACTGTGTACGTATTCACGGTATTCCGAGGCATGTACATCACCGAAGAAACGCAGGTGGTTCCCCATCAAGACAACCAGCAGTACCAGGACAAGCAGGGCATAGTCTTCCGGCGTGGATATGTCCTTGTACGGTGACTTAAAACGCCGCATGAGAAGATAGAGCAGCGAAATCATGAGTACAATACCAATCGTACCGCCCGATATAAGTGCAAACCGGTCCATACCGGCGCTGCCCAGCGAGTTAGCCAGGGGTGTAAACTCTGTGAGCAGTCGCATGTGGCCGACAAACGCTGCCACCAGGGCAGCATGAAGGCCAAGCACAGCAATCCACATGATTTTATCGACATCCCGTACCTGGGGAAAGACAAATGTATCCTTACTTAGCTGCAGGAGCCGGCCTTTCCTGCTGGTTGCACGTGGAAACAGACCCAGACGGACTCCGCTCTTCGGGACTGTCATCCACTGGTCTATTCTAAAGGCGGTGCCACCGATGAAGATGGCTATCGCCAGATATACCATGATTCCGGCGATTGAAAATGAAAACCAGTCCACTTCTACTTCACCCTTTTTACATAGAATATAATATCCTGGCCGTCCCGCTCCTGCCTGATAATCTCGTTACCGGTGCTCCTCGCCCAGGACGGAATATCAGCCAGGCTGGCCGGGTCGGTCGCCGTTGCCCGGATAATGCCACCGATGTCTACCTTGCTTATGTTCTGACTTACCCTTACCATCGGCAGGGGGCATAAAAGCCCTTTAAGGTCCAGTTACATGTCAATCTTTAATTCCTCGGTCATCACTTCCTCCCCAACTGTAACTACAGATTTCTATATAAACATCGTGAAATCGGAATTCTGTGCCTGCTCCACGAAGAACCCGGCACCAACATAGTCGGTAATGCCATCAATCAGGTCTTCGCGGCCGATTTCCATTACGTCCATGCTCATCTGGCAGGCATACATCTTGACTCCAAGGTCCAGGGCAATCTGCCGGAGTTCAGTCAATGATGCGACATTCTTGCTCTTCATCATTTTCTTGAACATCCACCGGCCCATTCCCATGAATCCATACTTGCTCGGGTTAGCTTTTTTGATGTCACCACGCTCTATCAGTCCCATCATTTTCCCGAAAAGACCTTTACCGGTGGTGACGTTCTTTTTCAGGGCACGGAAGCCCCAGAATGTAAAGAACATAGTCACGTCCGTTCCGGTAGCCGCCGCTCCGGTGGCAATAATGAAAGCTCCGAACAACTTGTCCATGTCACCGCTGAAGACAACCATGGACGCCTTCTTCTGCCTCTCTTCCTCCGCCATTTCCTCCAGACCTCCCTTATTTCTGAGCACGCAGATATACTATGCAAGCGTTTATTACTTACGTTATTCTGTTACTGGTGCATTACTTTTTCGGCCAGTGCCCTGTTCCTCTCCATCATCCCGAGCAACACCTGGTGGACCAGCTGGCAGGCCTCACCGATACTCTTATCGGTAAGACTGTAGTAAATGCTTGTTCCTTCCCGACGGGTAGTAACAGCGCCACGCTCCCGGAGAACCGACAGGTGCCGGGAAGCCGCTGAATGTGGAACATCGAGCGCCCGGGCAAGCTCCCCTACCGTCCTCTCACCGTCTCGCAGTTCTTCGAGAATCATGAGCCGTTTCGGGTCGGCGAACGTCTTGCATAGCTCCGCCTTTAGAGCAAACAGTTCCTGGTCATATTTGCCTGGCATTTCTCTCCTTTATCCCTATATCTGTATCCATGCATATATTAGCATTCATTGATACGGCTGTCAAGAGATATTAGTTACATTTTTGGGTTACTTTCTCCGGGAGAACGGAATACTAATTGAAAAGTTGCACGTGTGGATTTAGTTAACGAAAAAGAACGCTCAGGATTTCACCAGGAGATAATCCGGGGCACAAAGTAAGGTCAAGATAAGCAGGACTGCTTCGCTGTGTCAGTCAACAACTATAACCGGTAATTTTACTTTTGAATACTGATTATCACTCAGTAGTTCCTTAATTATCCTGCCCCATCAACGCCTCTATCTCTTCTTCGGTCATTCCCAGCAGGCCACCAAGTACTTCCCGGTTATGCTCGCCAAGGTCCGGCGATGCCTTTTCCACGTGTACGGGCGTCCGGCTGAATTTGAAGGGTGTATTTACCACCTTGAAAGCCCCTGCTTCCGGGTGACGCACCTCTGCAATCATCCCCCTGGCCTGTATCTGCGGG
>DUES01000098.1 GCA_011192055.1 Dehalococcoidia bacterium | reverse complement strand
TGACCTGACATGACCGGGAGGGATGAAAATGCTAGCTGAAAAGACAGTGGTGCTGGGCGTTACCGGGGGTATTGCTGCCTATAAAGCAGCCGACCTTGCAAGTAAGCTCACGCAGGCAGGTACGTCAGTGAATGTTATCATGACAAAGTCCGCCATGGAGTTTGTCTCACCGTTAACATTCCGCGCTATCACACACCGGCCGGTTGTCACGAGCATGTTCGAGCTTGCTTCCGAGTTCAGTGTCGAGCACGTTGCCCTGGCGGAAGCAGCCGATATTGTGGTTATTGCCCCGGCAACGGCAAATGTTATTGCTAAAATCGCCGGCGGTATTGCCGACGACATGCTGACCACTACCGTCCTCGCTACCGAGGCACCAGTCCTGTTGGCTCCCGCAATGAACGTAAACATGTGGCAGAACACGGTTACCCAGGAGAATGTCGCACGGTTGAAGGAAAGAGGTTTCAGCTTTGTCGGGCCGGGTTACGGCAGGCTTGCCTCGGGCAGGATGGGCATGGGACGTCTCATCGAAATCAGTGAAATAATGGACGCCGTCCGGCAGGTACTGGGAGAGAAAACCGACCTCGCAGGAAAACGTATCGTGGTAACTGCAGGCGGCACCCGCGAGGCAATCGACCCGGTACGCTATATCGGCAACCGCTCTTCGGGCAAGATGGGTTTTGCACTGGCGGAAGCAGCCCGCGACCGGGGAGCAACGGTGACGCTGATAACCGCACCGGTATCTCTGCCAACACCGGCGGGCATGGAAATTATCACTATAGAATCGGTAACAGAGATGAAAGAGGCAGTTAAAAAAGCTACCTCTAATGCCGATGTCCTTATCATGGCTGCCGCTCCGGCCGACTACGTGGCAAGGAATATCGCCGGCCAGAAGATAAAGAAGGGTTCGGCGGAATTAACGGTAGACCTGGTGAAAGCACCGGACATCATCAGCGAGGTAAAGGGGGACTTTATCAAGGTTGGTTTTGCCGCCGAGACACAGGACCTGCTCGATAACGCCAAGAAGAAACTGGAGAGCAAGAAACTCGACCTGATAGTAGCCAATGATGTCACCGCCTCCGACAGCGGTTTTGCCGTCGATACCAACAAGGTGAGTATTATTGACAGAGAAGGCCAGGTGGAAGACCTGCCCCTCATGACCAAGCGTGAGGTCGCCCACAGGGTACTGGATAGGGTGGTTGGGATGGTAGGCGGGAAGTAAATATGAGACCAATAATTGAGGGGTTGACAGATGCGGTTCGACAGACTCTAAGGAGTCACCGTCACCCTGTAACCTGGAAACAAGTCTGTGACGAAATACGGAACAGCGATTTAGTGAGCATAAGTCCCCAGCAAGAGGAAATTACCTACGGACAACCTAACTACCAGCATTCAGTAAGGCGAATACTGTCTGACTTATGCAAAAAAGGGGAAGTCATCCGAACATCTCGCGGCATGTATGAGTGGGTAGGATTTTAATGAGAATCCAAACGCGTACTAGTTAAAATTGTAGTTAAAAGGATCGCAGCTATTCACTACCGAGAGTTTTAGAGAGGCTTCGCCTCTCTAAAAGATTTTCCCCCCTCTACCTTCAGGTAGAGGCGAATACAAGGGGTGAGGGTGGTACTTCGAAGATAAATTTACGATATAATTGTATTTAATATACTTAAGATAATTAAACTGTCATAAGCACAAACAAAACTACTCCGGGAGAAACAAGCATGACACAGGCTCCGCAAACCGAACCAGAAATGCCCAAGGCGTACGAAGCCGCGACAGTGGAATCCAGGCTGTTTAAGTTCTGGCTGGATAATAATTATTTCCGCGCCGAAGTAGACCCGAAGAAGAAGCCCTTCACCGTCATTATGCCGCTGCCCAATGTCACCGGCGACCTTCACATGGGACACGTCTGTTTTCTGACACCGGAGGACATCCTCACCCGCTGGCACCGGATGAAGGGCGATTCCGCACTTTGGCTGCCGGGTATCGACCACTCGGGAATCGGTGCACAGGTAGTCGTGGAGCGCATGCTTGCCAGAGAAGGCCTGACCCGCTACGACCTCGGGCGGGAGAAATTTGTGGAAAGGATGTTCGAGTGGGCGGTCCAGTGCAGGAAATCCATCACCGAACAGGAACAACGCATCGGGTCATCATGCGACTGGAGCCGTGAGAAATTCACGCTGGAAGAAGGACCTTCACGCGCTGTCCGTACTGCGTTCGTCCGTCTGTATGATAAAGGCCTTATTTACAAGGGAGAGCGAATCGTAAACTGGTGTCCCCGGTGTGCTACCGCCCTCTCCGACCTCGAGGTAGACCACAAAGACCTGACCGGCAACCTCTGGTATGTCCGCTACCCACTCGTCGATGGCAGCGGCACTATCACGGTTGCCACTACCCGGCCGGAGACAATTCTCGGTGATACCGCCGTTGCCGTCAATCCCGGCGACAAGCGTTTCAAGGACATGGTGGGTAAAAATGTCATCCTGCCCGCCGTCAACCGCGAGATACCGATTATTGCCGATGAAGCCGTCGATCCCGCGTTCGGAACAGGTGCCGTCAAGATAACGCCGCACCACGACCCGGTTGATTTTGAGGTGGCGCAGCGCAACAACCTGCCGTTTGTAAATATCCTCAATGACGACGCCACGATGAATGAAAATGCCGGTCCCTACGAAGGAATGGACCGCTTTGCCTGCCGCGAGGCAATAGTAGCAGACCTTGAAAAGAGCGGCCAGCTCGTGAAGATAGAGCCTTATTCCCACTCGGTGGGGCACTGCATGAGGTGCCAGACAATCATTGAACCTCTGACCAGCGAGCAATGGTTTATCAATACCGGACCGCTTTCCAGACCGGCGATAGACGCCGTAAAGGACGGACGGATAAAAATCGTCCCGGAACGCTTCACCAGAGTCTACCTTAACTGGATGGAGAATATCCGTGACTGGTGCATCAGTAGACAGCTCTGGTGGGGACACCGGATACCGGTATGGTACTGCCAGGACTGCGGTAAAATCACGGCATCCGCAGATGTACCAGCATCCTGTAAGCACTGCGGCTCGGAGAAGCTGGTGCAGGACCCGGACGTGCTGGATACATGGTTCAGTTCGGCGCTGTGGCCCCATTCCACGCTGGGCTGGCCTGACGATACCGAGGACTTACGTTACTTCTATCCCACCTCTGTCATGGAAACCGGCTACGATATCCTCTTCTTCTGGGTCGCACGGATGATAATGATGGGTCTGGAGGATGTCGGTGATATCCCGTTCCAGACAGTCTACCTGCACGGACTGCTCCGTGACGCCAATGGCGAAAAGATGAGCAAGGTAACCGGTAACGTTGTCGACCCCATCGAGGCCGTAAACCGGTATGGCGCTGATGCACTTCGTTTTGCGGTATCGACCGGTACATCACCGGGAAATGACATCAGGTTAACGTCCGAAAAACTCGAGGCCGGACGTAATTTCGCGAATAAACTCTGGAACGCCACCCGCTTTGTCATCAGAAGTATTGACTCCACGGAACCGGGTATTTCAATTGACGGAAACAACCTTCCCCGTGAAGACCGCTGGATAATAAGTCGACTGAACCGGACTATTGCTGACGTTACCAAGCTCCTTGAGGAATTCCAGCTCGGTGAAGCATTGAGGCAGATACATGATTTCCTCTGGGGTGAGTTCTGCGACTGGTATATTGAGCTTGTCAAGGACCGACTGAATTCCGATATTGCACAGTCTCCGGTCCCGGTGCTTGTCCATGTCCTCGAGACGTCGCTCCGCTTGTTGCATCCGTATATGCCCTTCATTACCGAGGAGCTCTGGCAGCACCTTAAACGGCGCCTTCCTGCCGACTGGCCGTCAACGGAGGCTATCGTGGTAGCCCCATATCCCGAGTCTGATACCGCTGCTTATGACCCCGAGGCTGAGAGAATCATGGAATCCGTGGTTGAAATAGTACGCTCCATCCGCAACGTGCGCACGCAGCACAAGGTAGAACCGGCGCGGTGGATTGAGGCACAGGTTTT
>DUES01000097.1 GCA_011192055.1 Dehalococcoidia bacterium | reverse complement strand
TCTGTCCGGATAATTACGGTATTCCAGCCCTCAACACCCTCGACAGAGCCAACTGATACGTCAGCAAACTCCGATGTCATATCAAGACAATATGAGCATGTGGGCATTTTAAACTCACGAATCTGGTCCAGCGGGAATGAGACCTGCCCGGCGGGCGTATATACATCAAGGCGGTTTGCCGGGGGTGGCGGAATGTCAAACTTTTTTATCTTTGCCAGGTTCAGGCTGTCTCGCAGGAACTGTCCGAAGCTCTCCTGAGAAAGAGCCCATGTGCAGAACAACCCGATTACTAATCCGATGTTGTCCGAAGATACCCTGTGCTGCGGCGGTATCAGCTTCATCTTGCTTACTGCAAGTCCCTGGCACGGGGTAACCACCATGCCGACTCGCTCGACGCTGTCAGCAGGTATGCGATTATACCCTTCCAGCACCGGGCAAGCCATGTAACTGGAACCCGCTCCACTCAGCACTTCTTCGGAACTGCGTGCCAGAAACGGTACGGGCATCTTGTCCCCGGTCTCCCTGGTCAATACGGCGGTGTCGATAAGCCCTTCATCCATGGCCAGGGAAAGCAGTGTCGTAACCGTGCCTCCGTATTGTGCTTTTTCAAGAACCCGTGCATCGGCTGACCTTGCCATCAGCACTTCCTTCACCGTACCTATCTCCTCTTCACCATACGGCTGTCCGAAGACTTTCTGGCTCAGAGCGTCCATATCGGTACGAGTCCGTGGACAGTACTGATAGCACTGGCCCTCGGAGAGGGTGCACTCGTCAAGCACCACTATCCTGCCCTGGTATGATACCAGGTAAGGACAGGCACCGGCACAGGCTCCGCACAGTGTGCATAGCCCGTTGTTGATTACCTCTTCCAGCAATTCCCTGGAGCCTTTGATAGCCTCCTTCACAACTTCATCCATCGTCTCTCCTTTCCGGCAATAATTGTGCCATACCTTCCCGGCTGATCACCAGTGTCTCTGACTGATGTTTCCTTAAATATACACTGATTAGCCCTTAGTTTACCCTATTGGCGATAGTCTTTCCACTATCGGCACTCGGGGTCTGACCGGTAATAAAGCGCTTGAGGACTATACCATCTTTCCCCTGGTAATGTAACGGATATCAGGAAACCGGTAATTTCCGCCTTATGTGTACTAACGGTCAAATGAGACCAGCGCCCTGATTGGAATACACTCACCGGTGATATGGTCTGATGCGGCTGAGGCAAGAAAGACTGCCAGGTTGGCAACATGTTCCGGGTCATGGGGAAACAGCAGGGGTGGTATCTGTGTACCGTCCTCATTCTTATCAGGTGGTAACATCCCAAAACGCCTGATTCCTTCGGTGGCAGTCAGACCGGGTACAATACAGTTAACGTGAATGTTGTATTGTCCCCATGCAGAAGCAAGCGACTGCGTCAGGTTCATGACGGCAGCCTTGGCTGCTCCGTAATGAACGAACATTGCCGATGGCTTGATACCGGCTACAGATGCGATATTTATTATCTTGCCGCCCTTCTGCTGAATCATTACCTTGCCGGCAATACTGCTGCAGATGAAAGTACCGGTGAGGTTGAGGGCAATGCCGGCATTCCATTCATCAAAGGAAAGCTCTTCCGGTTTCTTAAAGTGCAGGGCGCCACCGGCATTGTTGACCAGTATATCAATCCTCCCAAAAGTATCCAGCGTCTGTTTGACCATGGTTTCTACCTGCTCCGGGACGGTGATGTCAGTGGTAATCGCGAGAGATTCCCGGTTGAGGGCTTTAATTTCAGCGGCGATCTCTTCCAGTCTCTCCCGGTTACGGCTGGCAACAACCACGTGAGCGCCGGCTCTGGCAAACTCCCTGGCGATACACGTACCGATACCGCCGCCACCACCGGTGACGATGGCAATCTTATCTTCCAACTTCATTTGATTCTCCTTACACTCCGCCGTATACTGGATTTCGTACCCGGTAAATCCAACCTTCTAACGCATTGTCATCCCGCCATCAACATGTATTACCTGCCCGGTGATATTTTTAGCATCTTCGGAGGCAAAGAAGACAACAGCGTCACCCATATCCTCCGGTGTCTGCTCCCTGCCCAAAGGAACGCTGGGAGCAACTATAAACTGCAGCCAGAATTCTCTGGGTGTGAGCTTCCCGATGTCAATACCTTCGTCAGCAAGACGCTGAAATTCAGACGGGACCTTTTTCCCTGCTGCTATGGCATCACGAAGCCGCTCGTACATACCGGTCGCATTTCTGTCCCATAGCGGTGTGTAGACCAGCCCGGGGCAGACACAATTAACGGTGACGTTATAAGGGGCTAAAGCCCTGGCTAACGACCATGTTATTGAAATATCTCCGGCCTTGGCGGCGGCGTATGGCATTTCACCAGGGTCCGGCAGCCTCCCGGCAATAGATGCTATATTAACTATCCTGCCGCTTTGCTGTTTCATAAATAAGGGAGTTACTGCATGACTCATCATGACGTGAGTTTTCAGGTTTAACCTGTAGAGTCCGTCCCAGATTTCCGGACTGAAATACATATATACAGGCAGAGTTTCATCACCCAGTGATTCCCTGTATTTCTGCATCATTTCCGCCATATCCTTACCACCACCACCCACATTGTTAACCAGGATATCTATCTTCCCGAAGAAGTCCACAGTATCCCGGACAGTTCCGTTTACCTGACTTTCGTCGGTAAGGTCGGCAATCAGCGGCAGTGCTTTGCGTCCCATCGATTTGATTTCATCAGCCATTTTCCGGGCAGTCTCACTGTTAATATCAACGACGGCTATATCAGCCCCTTCTTTGGCCAGGCAACGGACAATTCCTTCGCCAATACCCTGGCCACCACCGGTAACGACGGCTACCTTGCCTTCCAGTTTCATCTTACTCTCCTTATTCTATTGCCAGCTTTCGTACGTAGAGGGCGTAACCCTCTACCTCATAATCATACCGTTATCAACGCATATTGTCTGACCGGTAATGTTTTTTGCGTCCTCGGAAACGAAAAACGCTACTGCTTTACCCATATCCTCCGGTGTCTGGTGTACCGGCATCATTATCGGCCAGAATTCTTCGGGCGTGATAGTATCAAGGTTTTCCAGTTCAAGGAACCTGCTGTAACGTCCTGGCAGTTCGGTCCCCTCAGCCTTAGCCTGGCGTAACCTGCCCAGTATCGCCACCACACCTCGTCTCCAGAGCGGTGTAAAGACTACCCCCGGGCAGACGCAATTGACGTTGATGTTAAATTCGGCTAACTCCCGGGCCAGTACCCATGTTAACGAGATTACGCTTGTTTTGAAGACTGTGTAGGGTGCCTTATCGTAATCCGGAAACCTGCCGGAAACTGATGATATATTTACTATCTTCCCGCTTTTCTGTTCTTTGAAATGGGGAATCACTGCCCGGCTCATCATTATGTGTGATTTCAGGTTTTGCTCATAGTAGCCCTGCCACTCTTTCTCTGTACGGTCAGCAAATGTAGGCATCTCGGTCCTGGGTGGTTGCGCGGAATGCCCGCCGACATTATTTACCAGGATGTCTATTTGTCCGAAGGTATCTATAATTTCCCGTACTGCCTTTGCCACCAGGTCACCATCGGCGCAATCAGCATAAATACCAAGACCTTTGCGTCCCATTGATTTTACTGTTTCAGCAACCTGCCTGGCATTTTCACCATCGTAGTCGACGATAACCACGTCAGCCCCTTCCTCGGCAAGACATTTTACGATACCCTCACCGATTCCCTGTCCGCCTCCCGCAACGATGGCTACCTTGCCTTCCAGTTTCATCTTACTCTCCTTATTCCCTTTCAGTTGCATTACCGACCGGTCCTGACCGGGAATTCCCCTTTCAACTTTTCCTGCTGCAACTCAACCTTTAATACTCTGCCCCTAATGCTATAGCCGTAAAACGTGGATGTCAATATCACCCAGGCAGTATTGCTCACGAAAGGTACTATGAAAGGTGGCACGAGACAGCAACAGGGCAACAGAAGGCTTGATGCAGGATAGATTCAAATCAAACAGGCAATACTGTCAGGAAGGCCAGTAGTATCATCAGGAAAGCTTACAGGTTAATATAGAAAAACCGTGGAGAGGTTCCGAACCTATCGGATGTTGACTGGGTGCATCATGTTACATGGCCTGAGGACTAACTCACTACCATAAAACTGAGGCTATCAAACTTTACCTGTGCGTTTCAGGCGTAGCCGCCCTTTTCTTTCCGGCACGGCAGTATCCGGGGGATGTCTCACAGGGGTGGTTTTTCCGGCAGAACTGATGCGGTGGTGGGCGGTACTGGACTTGAACCAGTGGCCTCTGCGATGTCAACGCAACGCTCTAACCAACTGAGCTAACCGCCCACTACTTGAAATGCTACCAAACAGTCAGGCTGTAGTCAAGTTATACGGGGGTGGGATTACGTGACTTAAAGTAGTTATCGACCAGGCTGACCACGATAAGTACCAGAATACCAACGAAAAGGCTGCCCAAATCCATGTACTGAATATCGGCAAGTTTACTGATAACGGCAGAAGTCCCACCGCATAACATCGCTGCCAGTGCGCCGTTTGATGTTACCTTCAGTTTCGATCTGTAGAAACCAAAGATAACCGGCATGATAAGTCCGGCGCTATATACCGTGTAAGCAAAAAGGAGCGAACTTATCACTCCGCCCAGTTTCCAGGCCAGACCCATTGACGCAATACCGACAACCAGTATCATCCAGCGTGACAGAGCCAGGGTACTTTTTTCATCAAGATTAGTCCTGAATTTCTTAATAATATCTACCGTCAGTATAGTGCTGGCACTCAGAAGGCAGGTATCCGCCGAAGACATCACGGCACAGAGTAAGGCCGCCAGGACTATGCCACCCATGAATGGTGGCAGGACCTCTTTTATTATTGTTGGGAAGGCCTGCTCCGACGCAATATCGGGAAACAGGACGGCCGCTCCCATACCTATCAGTGCGATAGCAAATGCAAATGGCACAAGCAGACCCGCTGCATAGAAAGTCGATTTTCTTGCGACATTACCATCACGTGCACAGAAGAGCCGACTGTACATATCGGGTCCAACCACATACGTCAAGCCGACCAGCAGCAGCAGTTTTACCAGGTCATAAGCATTAAATTCGGAGCTGAGCGGGAAAGCAAATCTGTCTGCCGTCAGTGTTTCCCTGAGACCGTCAAATCCTCCAACTTTGCTTAGTACAAAACCAAGGCTGGCCAGCACTCCAATAAATATTATTGTTGCCTGCAAGGTATCGGTGCGGATAATGGCCCGCTGACCACCAAATATAGTATAGGCAATAAAGACGACAGAAAATACAAGCATCCACACTAAGGGAGTACCAATACCCAGAACACTCATTATCTTGCCGGCAGCAATAATCTGCCCGGCGACAATGCCCACCCAGGAGACAACAACGAGAATAGAACCGGCCAGGGCTACCCGGCTGTCATACTGCTTTTCAATCAGCTCAGGGATAGTATACAGCGCGTAATTCCTTACTTTTTTGGCAAACAGAAAGCCGAGGACGACCAGTCCCGCCGTACCTGCCAGCAGCCACCAGCTACCGGTCAATCCCTGGCGGAACGCCATACCGGACATGCCTATCGTGGCGGAGCCGCCAACAATAGTAGCCAGGAGTGACCCGGTGATGAAAAGCGATGAGCCTTTTCTGCCGGCGACGACGAATTCGTCAATAGTCTGTGTTTTCTTCCGATTATACAGACCGATTGCGACTACTACCACGAAATACAGGATGACAATTACCAGCTCAAGCACGTCTTCATATCCTTTCACCCGGTATATATATTCAGGAATACTGCGAGACAGCCTCTGGTACTATTGACAGTGAAAAATAACTAACTGCGGACAGGGGGAAAAGGTGCTTTTTGCTGGCTCGGTCAGCGAACCGGCTTCTCGTTGCCCATGATGTCTATTTCCACGCCCTTACCACAGTGAGGGCAAATTATATTCAGGGTAATTGGTCGACTCATCACACGTTCAGCTACCGCCGTAACCATAGAGTCGATATTATCCAGACGCTCATCCAGCATATCAAGTCGCTTTTTCAAACGCTCTACTTCCTCTGTACGTTCGTCAGACACTACTGGAGGTCTTTGTTTCTTAGCCAAGCCCCTTTCCTCCGGGAAACAGATACCTGCATAATTATATTGGACATGGACTGCTCCTGTCAAAGCTGTGTACCCGTTATTCGATAATATTTGGAGAACATATCTTGATTTGCATCCTGACGTTGGCATATACTGATGAAAAATAGAAAGGAGGATATCCCGATGCCTGAGGAAGAGGTTGGAAAGGTCAGTGATTTCTTTGCCAGACCGGTAGTAGCCGGAATTGAAATGACCGGGACGATGAAAGTTGGCGACCGTATCCACATCAAAGGACACACCACAGACATCGAATTCGTCGCCGGGTCCATGCAGATTAATAATATCGATGTGCTGGAAGCCAGGGCAGGAGATGCTGTCGGCATCAAGGTGCCCGACCGTGTGAGAAGGAGTGATACTGTCTACAAGGTGGTAGACTGACGTCAATCCGCTTTCTTCCGGTTTAGTAACTGTACCGGAGCCTTTGCTATACCACTACCCGTACCGATAACGGTCACTTCACAGTGGGACCTGTCGCCACAACCAGTTAACCTATGCTCTTCAGCAGGTTGGCCATTTCAATTGCGTTCACGGCGGCATCGAAGCCTTTGTTGCCAGCTTTTGTCCCGGCTCGTTCAATTGCCTGTTCAAGTGTATCTGCCGTGATTACACCGTAGCTGACGGGCATACCGGCTTCCAGGCTTGCTTTGGCGATACCCTTGGTCACCTCGGCCGCAATGTACTCAAAGTGAGGCGTGGCACCGCGAACCACGGCACCCAGACAGATAATGGCGTCATACTTATTCGTCCTGATAAGTTTCTGCGCCACCAGCGGAATCTCAAAGGAACCGGGCACCCAGGCAATATCTATGTCATCCTCACTAACACCGTGACGGAGCAGTGCATCCTTTGCCCCTTCAAGCAGTTTAGCAGTAATAAACTCGTTAAAACGCGCGGCAACTACCCCTATTTTCAGTCCTTTTCCCAGCAGCATACCTTCGAAGAGTTCGCTCACAGTTTCCTCCTTGTCCGAATATTCCGGAGTCAGTCACCCTTTACTCTTCCTTGGAGTAAAACAGGGTAACAGTCCACGAAACCCGGTTAATATCTACGTTTTCCTGTCAACCTGGGGTAACTCCAGATTGTGACCCATTTTTTTCTGCTTGGTCTCCAGGTAATGCCGGTTGTGCGGATTTGGTTCGCACACAATGGGTACCGTCTCGACTACCTTCAGACCGTATGATTCAAGTCCGATCCGTTTC
>DUES01000096.1 GCA_011192055.1 Dehalococcoidia bacterium | reverse complement strand
GTACCCAGGTATGCAATCTCGATGAACCTCTGCGGCACATGCGGGAATACCATGAACTGGTTGCCCTGCCGGTCAACTGATTCAAATACTATCTCGATTGTCCGGTCAGAGTACTCTTCACCAAGCTGGATTGTCTTTTGCATCCAGGCCTGACCCAGTTCCTTGAATAATGCGCCGGCTACGTCCGCAATCTCTGCCTTCTTCTTGCCTTCAATGGCCTCAAACAGCTTCGATGACACAACGTCCGCGTTGAATTCCTCGCGGAGCATCTTAACCATGTCCTCGTTCAGGTCAAAGGAATACGCCTTTGGAGCAACAAACAGAGGATACGGTTGCTTCCTTAACTCTTCAAATGGGTCTTTCGTTTTTGCCATGCTTATCTCCTGCTACTGATTCCACTGCTCGCCTTCGACCTTAGGCCTGATGCGTCCCATTGCAGGTATTTCAATTTTGATTGCGCCCACAGGGCAGATGTCAATACAGAGATTACACCCTGTACACTTGTCCCGGCGAGCGATACCAAGTACGTAGTTCCCGTCAACCCTCGGGTCCATCTCTTCCAGCCGCTTCTCCTTGGGCATTACACGGGTAACATGAAATACTACCTCGGGGCATACCTGGAGACACTTCTTGCACATGAAGGGAATCGTGCACTTCTCGTGGTCAATCGTAATTACGGGGAATTTTCTCCCCATCTTCAAAGGATAAGTCATGTCCATACCTCCGCAACTGCTGGTATTTCTGCACGCGGCACCAGACTGATTGCTCCACGCGGGCAACCGGTATGGCAAAGTCCGCAGCCGTAGCATTTAAACTGGTCAATATTGGCTTTTTCAGTGGTAACCTCAAATTTCAGGGCGCCCCACTGACAACGCTGGGCACAAACCCCGCAACCATTACACTTGTTATAGTCAACAACTGCCACATCGTGACCTTTCAGGCAACCAAGCCCAAAATCGACCGCATTTCTGAGAGCCCCGCACTCCGGATAGTCACACTGGCAGAACCCTCCGATGAAGGGGGCACCGAAGAGCATCAGTATATGGACAAAGCCTCTCCGGTCCATCTCATGGTTCCATTCCTTGGCTTCATCAATATTGGCAAATGTAACCCCGCCTTTATACCTTTCCGGCCAGCGCTCCCACTTGAGCATGCCAACACCCATCCCCATGCAGGTGAATTGCATCTCGTTACGTTCGTCAATACCCCGTGCACCTTTCCGGCAGATACAGGCCATCAGGCCGATGGGAGACGAAAGCTCCAGTACCTTGTCCGCTTCGGCCAGCGGGACAATCTGGCTGCCCTGGCCCCTGGCTTGCATGATTGATGCAAGCCTCTCAAATTCTGCATGGTCGTTATTCTCGATAGCATCCATTACATCCGCTATCGATGGACCACTGCGTACCCCGGTCTCAAGACCAACCTCGGGCCCCTTTAAACCTTCTCCCGGAGCCCGGAGTTTGTACATGTTCCTGGCATAGTTTCTGGGGTTCAGGTACCATACACCATTGCCGTTTTCCTTATCCCCGAATTCATCACACATCCAGCACATTTTCTCCACCTCCTGGCTATTTCCTTCCGGTCTCTATAATAACCGTTCGGCTGTATCGAAACATAGCTGTCCGCGTTCAAACACGCAGTTTGCGCACATCCTGCAGTTCAGGCAACGCTGTGCCTCTTCAACCGCCTGCCAGAACGTATACCCAAGACTCACTTCCCTGGTAGTTGTTATTGCCTGCCTGGCCGATAGACGCGGCACTTCCCACTGTTCCTTGCGTACCAGGTAAGACGGAACCTGCTCCGGCTTGATTTTGATTATCTCCCTGGTTTCATCGACAGTCGTAACCGGCTGTCCGCTGAGGAACTGGTCAATAGATATTGCTGCCCGCCGACCGGCCGCCATCGATTCGCTGATAGTACCCCGGCCGGTAGTGATATCACCGGCGGCAAATACACCATTCATGCTCGTTTCGCCGGTGGCCGGGTTGATAATAACCGTGCCTCTGCCAGTCAGCTTCAGTGATTCCGCGGGTAATCCGGTGGTATCCGTCGCCTGCCCGATGGCAACGATAACGACATCAGCATCCATGGAGTAGTCGCTGCCCGCACCTTCCATGAGAGTCCAACTCATCCGGCCTTCACTGTCAACCGACGTCGAGGTAACCCTCTTGAAGTCAATACCACTCACCCGGTTCCCATTCCTGGACGCAAACTGCTGAGGAGCCAGCGATGGATGGAAATTAACACCCTCTTTCACCGCTTCCTCAATCTCCCAGTCATAGGCGGGCATATCGGCACGGCACTCAAGACAGGCTACGTGCACCTCGTCCGCTCCGAGCCGGAGGGCAGTCCTGGCAACATCCATCGCCACGGCACCACCGCCTATCACTACCACCTTTCCCTGAACTGCTTCGATTCTTCTCTGTTTGGCTTCCGCGAGGAAGGGAAGAGCAGTCGCAATTCCGGCCAGGTCCGAACCGGGTATGTTCAGTCCTGCGCTTTTCTGGGCTCCGATAGCAATCAGTACGGCACCAAATCCCTGGCGCGCGATTGCATCCATACTGACATCTCTGCCGACACGGATATTACAGTGAATCCTGACACCCAGTGCTTTAATACGGTTAATATCAGCCTGGACAGCTTCCGCCGGTAACAGGAAGTCCGGTATCACCGAAGTAAGTACTCCGCCTGGTATCTGTGCCGCTTCCATGATGTCGACGCCGTACCCCTTGTTGACAAGGTCATGGGCTGCAGTCAGTCCTGCAGGGCCCGAACCTATTACGGCTACTTTTGCTTCCCTGGTCCGTGGCACCGGAGATGGCAGCTCATCTTTCCCCCAATCGGCAGCAAACCGTTTAAGAGCCTGGATAGCCACCGGGCTGTCAACCTCCTTGCGGTTGCACTCCACTTCGCAGGGGTGATGGCAGACCCGTCCGCAGATGGATGGAAGGGGATTGGTTTCACGAATGATGTCTATCGCCTTTTTAATGTCTCCCTGGGCAATGGCCATTATATAATTGGGAACATCCTGGTTTAGCGGGCAAACCGCTTCGCAGGGAGAATACTTGTCAACTTCCGGCCAGCACCTTTCCCTGTGGATGAAGGCAGGTGTCTCAGGCTTACGTGGAACGCTATAATATGTCTGAGCTGAATACACAACCATTTTCTCTTATACCCTCCTTGCCAGGTAGAACCGTCATGTTCCACAAATTCTATCAGCTACACAATATATCGGTCAATTAAAACTGCGGTCTTCATAGCTATAACCAGTTGAACAAAAGATAAAAGACATACAAACATCTGCTCCCGGAAATGAAAGACGCTGGCACAGTCCGAAATCCATACCGGGTCTTGATAACTATCCAGGCCCGGTATCCGCTAACCTGCTACTTCTTTATGTCTTTACCTGTACTGGATTCTGGGGTCAAGATAGGCGTAGCTGACATCGACCAGTAAATTAACAAACAGTATGGCGACTGAAATAAACATGGCAACGCCTATAATCACCGGATAGTCCCTGTCGAAAGTGGCCGTTACCATGAGACGACCAATCCCGGGCAGGACGAATATTTGCTCCATGATAACTGACCCACCGACCATTACGGGAATAAGAAACCCTATTATGGTCACTACCGGGATAAGAGCATTTTTCAGGACATGCCTCGTGATGACCACCCTTTCCTTGAGTCCCTTAGCCCAGGCGGTCCGGACATAGTCCTGGCGCATTACCTCAAGCATCATGGTACGTATCATCCTCATCGTTGTGGCTGACATGCTTGTTCCCATGATAATTGCCGGAATAACAAACTGTGCCAGGTTTCCCCCAGGGTCATCACCAAACCGAATATACTGCACCGGTGGTGACCAGTTCCACCAGAGTGCGGGAAAAACCATTACCAGTGTAGCTATCCAGAAATTCGGAATTGCCAGTCCGGCAATAGCAAAGGTACGCCCGATGTAGTCACCCATTGTATCCTGGCGTATCGCAGACCAGATGCCAACCGGAAAGGCTATTACCAGGGCAATAATAATGGCCATCAGGCCAAGTTCAAACGTAATCGGTAACCTGGTGATTATTTCTTCGGTCACCGATGTCTTGCGCCATAACGATTTCCCGAGGTCACCACTGGTGATTATATCTTTCAACCAGCGCCCGTACTGGACGTGTATCGGCTGGTCAATACCGAGGGCTTTCTCTATTGCTGCCCTGTCCATTTCCTGCAGGACCGCATCCTGGGTAACCATGAGATCAATGACATTGCCCGGAATGATACGGACAATACCGAAAACAAGCATGCTGAGTATTAATAACGTAGGGATTACGAGTATTATTCTGCGGAATATGTAAGCGGCCATAATGTCTCCCAGGTGTTGCCGACTATTCGTTGAGGTTATTTACGTTTACCGGTTGCCGGGTCTGCTGTTACGTACGGTCTTGCACCCGTACCCGGTACAGTGTTATCACCTTTTTTTCTTGATGCTATGGGCAGTAAGAGGACAGCTACCAGGTAATTGTTACCTGGTATTCACAGAGCATGTATTGAAATATATTATACAACCAGACGAAGGGGTGCGGTCAATTCCGCACCCCTTCTATGGTATAGCTTATTAAACTACCGGGTGTTAGGGTTAGTAGCCCATGCTCGTTTTCAGGTCCTGGTCTATCCAGACTGAAGCCCATATGCGATCCATGTTACCCCAGTAGCCTGTGTTATGTTCGCCGTACCAGTTCTTTACCCATGGCCAGGCATAGCGGTAGTAGTAGTAGCTTGGCAGGCTGATGTACGGTGACTGCTCCATTAGATAGATGTTAATCTCTTTCAACAGGGCAAGCCGTTCATCGTCGGCCAGAGTCGGGTCATGCCTTACCTTCGTGAAGTTCTCGTTGAACCATGGGTCATCAAATGCGGCGATGTTCCAGTACTGTCCCGGTAGGAATGGTGCGCGCAGTACTGACTCGGGTGTAGCATTACCCTTACTCTGGTAGTACATACCCTCGTGACTCATCGAAAGCCGTACACCTTCGGCAGCCGCACGCTCCATCGGCTGCATCTCAATATCGACGCCGATAGCACTCCAGTATGCCGCTACCAGGGACATCACATCGGCAGTGGTTGCGTCATTGTACATGACCAGGCTGCTCTGGAAGCCGTTGGGATAACCGGCATCTGACAAAAGCGCCTTAGCCCCTTCGGGGTCATAGGTGTAGAGTTTCTGTACTGATTCGGGGCAATCTTCATACGGAGTATAGAGGGTTTCCGGCCAGCTTGCTGAGAAGGGGAAGGCCGGGTAGACGATGTTGTCCTCGCTGCCCCACAGGGCAACACCGATGGCTACCTTGTCGAGTGCCATGTTCAGTGCCTGGCGTACCCTGATGTCATCGTACGGTGCCTTGTCCATCCGGACACCGACCTGCAGGTTGGAGGTATTGATTACCTTCCACCTGAGTAACTCGGGATTGGTCTCCTCCAGGGTCTCGACGTTCTCCCAGTTTTCACCCATTCTGACATCGCACTTGCCAGTCCGCAGTGCTGCCAGTTTGGTGGAATTATCGGGTATTATGAGTTCGACCAGGCGGTCGACGAAGGGTACGTCATACTGTTTTCCGTTGACGGTTGCCTTCCACCAGTATATCGGGTTTTTGACATAGGTCAGTGATGATTCATCGACATAATCGTCGATCAGGAAGGGCCCGGAGCCATTGTGGTTCTTCCACTCAGCCAGACCGCCTTCGGCCTCAACGGACTCGTGGGGATAAATCTCGGTACACCAGCCCCAGGCAAGCAGGTAGTCCCAGAAGGCGTTGAATTCGTTCATGTTGACTACAACGGTATACTTGTCCGGTGCGGTGATATCGCTCATCCATGCCTGGCGGCTGTCGGCTATCCGGTCACTGTCCCGGTATCGGACCAGGGAGTAGACCACGTCATCCGCCGTCAGCTCTCTCGAAGCCATTACACCAGGTTTGTCAGGAAAGTAGATACCATGGCGGATGTTAAAGACGAGTTTCATGGGGTCGGTATCAGTGACGACTTCCCAGCTCTCGGCGATGGATCCGGTTAAAAATTGGTATGGAATCCATTCATTCTCCTGGAAGGCAAATTCGTTGGTGCCTCGCGGTCCGTACTTCTCAAAGTCACCGATAATCAGGTGCTCCCAGTATTTTCCGCTGGTATGTCCGGTCATCCAGACGCCATCGGCTGGGTCCCAGGAAAGAGGGCCGTAGTCCGGAAGAAGTGAAATAACCGTGAGAGTGCCGCCGTATATCGGCTCTTCATCGGTCGGTATTACAGGTTGTACTACCTCTTCTTCCTCTTCGGTCTCGGTTGTCTTTGTTTCTTCTGTTTCTGTTTCGCTCTTTACGGTTGTGCCCTCTTTTTCCTCGGCAGGGCCGGCCGATTGACAGGACCCCAATACTAACGCTGTTACCATGAGACTACTTAACAGTAGCCAGAGCGCTTTTCTCCTCATTAGACCTCCTATTTCAATTCCACAGTTTTCGGAGAATGTTCTTTTGAACCATTCCGACTTCACATGCTCCTGCCTCCTTCCAGACGGTACTATCAGGTATCGTAAGAGAAAGCCGTCAACTCATTGAATCCTTCGATTATTCCGAACTTGCTGCTCGCTCCAACACCTCCGCTCTCTTCTTTGCTGCTTTACCACCGGAATAGCGTCCTACGCCACCCCTCATTCGCGGGTCAAGCAGGTCTCTAATGGCATCGCCAAAGACGTTAATGCCGTAGACTACAACACTAATTGCGAGTCCTGGCCAGATGGCCATCCAGGGAGCCTTGATCATGAAGAAGCGTGCGGTACCACTAAGCATGCGGCCCCAACTGGGATCGGGGGGCGGGATTCCCAGTCCCAGGAAGCTCAGGCTGGCTTCACTGAGAATGATACCCGGTATACGTGTCGTGAATAGAATAATCGTCGGCGCCATTACGTTAGGTAATATGTGCCGGAGTATTATTCTCCAGGTAGACGCCCCTACGGAAAGCGCCGCCTGGATGTACGCTTCGTTTCTAACTGCCATCACAGGTCCGCGGATTGACCGCGAACCACCAATACCCATAAGGGACAGGGCAAGGATCATTTGCCACAAACCCGCCCCCAGAACTGAAACCAGTAAGATAAGAATCACCAGTCCCGGGAAACACATCCAGGCATCTACAAACCTCTGCACAATAAGGTCAAACTTGCCGCCAATGTAGCCTGTGGATAGCCCTATCACCAGTGAGATGACAGTCGCCAGAGTAGTGGCACAAAGACCGACGACCAGTGTGATTCGTGCTCCGTAAATAATACGGGTAAGCAGGTCTCGTCCGATATTATCAGTACCCAGCAGGTATTTTGTGCCGGGTGCGGTGAGACGGTCCAGCGGAAACGGTTCATTCATACCGTAAGGAGCCAGAATGTCAGCGAATATTGCCAGGATGACCAGGACAAGCACAATAGCAGCCCCGGCTGTACCGAGCGGTTTTTCTTTGATCAGCCTGATGAAGAAATCGCTGAACACATTCCTCTTCTTTTCCCGTTCCAGGGTTGCGCCAGTTCCTCCCGTAGTCTCAGCCATGTTGTTTCTCTCCCTTACCTGTCTTACCTGTACTGAATCCGTGGATCAAGATATGCGTAACTGATGTCAACAAGTAAATTGGCAACCAGAACAGCAATGGATATAAACATTGCCACGCCGATAATTACCGGATAATCTCTGTCAAAGGTAGCTGTCACCATGAGACGTCCAACCCCGGGCAGGACGAATATCTGCTCCATGATGACTGACCCGCCAATCATTACCGGAACAAGGAACCCGATAATAGTGACTACCGGGATAAGAGCATTCTTCAGGGCATGCCGCATGACGACCACCCTTTCCCTGAGTCCCTTAGACCAGGCAGTACGGATATAATCCTGCCTCATCACTTCCAGCATCATGGTACGTATCATTCTCATTGTCGTTGCCGACATTGCCATACCCATGATAAGCGCCGGCACAATGAACTGGGTTATATTTGCCCAGGCGTCATCTTCAAATGGTATGTACTGAACCGGCGGCGACCAGTTCCACCAGAGTGCCGGAAACACCATTATGAGCGTGGCTACCCAGAAACCGGGGACAGCCATTCCCATAATGGCAAAGGTACGTCCTACGTAGTCACCTAACGTATCCTGCCGTAATGCCGACCAGATACCCACGGGAAATGCTACCAGCATGGCTATGATAAGAGCCATGACACCTAACTCGAACGTGATCGGCAACCTGGCCATGATATCATTTGTTACCGATGTCTTGCGCCACAAAGACTTTCCGAGATCACCCTCGGTAATGATGCCTTTCAACCAGCGACCGTACTGAACATGAATTGGCTGGTCAAGACCGAGAGACTTCTCGATTGCTTCCCGGTCCATCTCTTTCAGGACTGCATCCTGGGTAACCATGAGATCAATGACACTGCCAGGAATAATACGAACAACGCCAAATACCATCATGCTCAGTATCATCAATGTGGGAATCACGAGAAACAATCTTCGAATTAGATAAGCGGCCATAGCATCCCCCTGAATTTCATTGATTTATTTCTTCGCATGTTTACCAACAAGACAGGTGCTCCGCATACGGGAGCATTACCGTTTTGAACTCCCACCCTATTCCAACCTGTTCCCCGAAGCAGAACAGCGTCAAATTTCTCTTGGTTACGTACTATTTACCTTTGCGTCCATGTATCAAGGCCGCAAGAAAACTGCTTGAAGCACACTTCCGTAAAATTATCCAAGACACAGAACGAATAATTCTAGCGACAGTATAGTACTCTGAATGACGGCTGTCAATACTAGTAACACTCTTCTCTCATCACCTCAACTGTAATGTATATATATCTACAAACAGATCCCTAATCTGTCTTATTCCTTTCGTGTTTACGGACCCGGCAAAAACGAGGCTTGTTGCCACGAGCCCTTTAAAACACGCAAAAGTTTACTTTATAGCTATACCTATATCTACACTTCATGTGCTGCCGGACCACTCAAACCATATCACAATCGGCCGAAAAGAAATCTCTTCATCACCTCGCATTCAACGGCGTTAAGGTGTGTTCTTTACTCCGATATTTTATCTGTACCGTGCAGTTCGGAACTTTGTCGTACGCCTACTGTCCTATTAAGCATAATGTAAAATGCCGATTGTCACCAGCACTTTTGACATCCCTGCCGGAAGCTGTTAACCTCAAAGCAACCGTACAGTTTTCATTGGTGGTAGAGTGACTGCTCTTCTTGTTATCGTAATAATACTCTTCTTTTTTGCTCTGGCCGGAGGAGCAGCAATATGGTTGTTCTTCCAGGGCAGACCGATAGTTAAAAGTGAACAGCCAGCCACAGACGTATCAGCAGATGCTCCTGCTTTTCGATGGCGTTACATCATGCCTTCACTGGCAGTCCTGGTCCTTACCGTAGCCATGGTTGCCTATTTTTACCGGTTACTTCCGGCTGAGGTAGGCTATCACTTTCAGTCGGATGGCTCATCCGACCAGTGGCTTAACCGCACTACCATCGTACTCTGGTCATTACTCCCGCAGCTTTTTCTCACAATTGTGTCCGGGGCTGTAACCTGGCTAATCAGCAAGCTAAGTACCACCTCCAGTGACATTGCAGACATCATGGTAAAACTGGGTCGTCTTCCCCTGGTGATGGGTAACATGGTAGTCATCCCTCAGATAATCCTCTTCTTTGCAATGCTGGATATTTTCAGCTACAATTCATATCAGGTACACATACTGCCCCTCTGGGCACTGAGCCTGATTGTGATGGTAACAGGTGCCGTCATTCTAACGGTGATTTTTATCCAGACCATCCGCCGGACCCATCAGAGCCCCCGGTAAACGTAATCCACAGTATTCTTAGGAGTAACAGCATTGACCGAATCAACACCAACCGTTGACATGGAAAAACTTGTCTCGCTTTGCCAGCGTCGCGGTTTCATTTTCCCCAGCAGCGACATTTACGGAGGTCTGTCCGGTTGCTGGGACTACGGACCCGTAGGAGTAGAACTGAAAAGGAATATCAAGGAGACCTGGTGGCGCTCAGTTATCCAGGAGCGCGACGACATGGTAGGACTTGACACCAGTATCCTGATGAACCGCAGGGTGTGGGAAGCCAGCGGACACGTTGAGAGAATGGTTGACCCCCTGGTCGAGTGCAGGAACTGTCACCAGCGGTGGCGGGCTGACGAGTTAGCTGAATCAAAATGCCCTGCATGCGGCGGCGATTTGACCGAGGAGCGCATGTTTAACGTCATGTTCAAGACATTCGCCGGTCCCGTCGAGGAAGAAGCCAACACTGTCTATCTGCGTCCGGAGACAGCCCAGGGCATGTTCGTTAATTTCATGAATGTTGTCAATACCAGCCGCAAACGTCTCCCCTTCGGCATCGCCCAGATAGGCAAGTCGTTCCGCAACGAGATAACCACCGGAAACTTCATCTTCCGCAGTCGTGAATTCGAGCAGATGGAGATAGAATACTTCGTCAAGCCGGGTACGGATGAAGAATGGTTTGAGTACTGGCTGGAAGAACGCCTCAAGTGGTACGTGAAATACGGTATCAAGCGCGAACACCTGGATATTGACGAACATCCGAAAGAGAAGCTGGCCCATTATGCCAAGCGTTGCTGCGATATTACCTACAATTTCCCGATGGGATGGGCGGAGCTGGAAGGTGTCGCCAACCGGAGTGATTTCGACCTCAAGCAGCACAGCGCAGCCAGCGGTAAAGCCCTTACCTATCATGACAGTGATTCCAAAGAGCATATTGTGCCCTTCGTAATAGAGCCTTCAGCGGGAGTGGACAGGGGCATACTTGCCTTCCTGTGCGATGCCTATGACGAAGAGCCGGACAAGGACGATATAAGAGTGCTGTTCCGTTTCCACCCTGACCTGGCGCCCGTTAAGGTTGCCGTACTTCCCCTCAGCAAGAAAGAGAACCTGGCAGCACTGGCCAGAGACGTTTACGGCGGCCTCCGTTCCTGCTTCACAACTCAATACGACGATACCCAGTCTATCGGCCGCCGCTACCGCAGGCAGGACGAGATTGGTACCCCCCTGTGTGTTACGGTGGACTTTCAGTCGCTTGAAGACAACCGGGTAACTATCCGTGACCGGGACACTATGAACCAGATACGCGTACCTATCGCCGAGCTGGCAACAACCCTGGCCGCCAAGCTGGCAGGTGAAGACCTTTTTATCCTGCCCCCGGGTGGTGAAATCTGGAAGGTGGAGAAAGAGGGCTAACGGAAAGGGACTCAGCGGTACTTACCGTTAATCCCTCTGTGAACTTGTACATGAGGATAGGAATGCGCAGACCTCTTGGTATGGTCTTTGACCTTGGAGATACGGTGCTCAACCTTCAGTCTATTGACGGCATTGCCGGCGACAGGAGACTGCTCGAATTCGCCGTCAACGCCCACGACCTGACTGCGGAAGACATTAACCTGGCCGCCGAGGAACTGGGGCGTGAGACCATGCGGCTCAGTGACGAGTCGATGCTCCAGTACACCTGGCAGAGCTTCAACAGGCTGTTGTGCGAGACCCTTGACATCACCTTCAACGTCAGCCACGCAGAGCTTGAGAGGGAGTTCTGGAACACCGCTCTGACATTCGAACCCTGTGCAGGGATATTCGATGTACTGGACACCCTGGAGAGAAACCAGATCAAAACGGGTATCCTGAGCAACACGGCAAGGACGGGTCTTGTTCTGGAGGAGGAACTGGCAAAGCACAATCTGGCCCGTCGGTTCTCATTCTTAGTCTCAAGTGCAGACTACGGATTCCGAAAACCTCATTACCGCATCTTTCAGGTTGCTATCAGGAAGATGGACCTCGAACCGCAGGATATCTGGTTTGTCGGGGACACGTTGGCGTACGATATCAAGGGGGCAATCAACTCCGGCCTGTATCCTGTCTGGTATAATCCCCAGGGAAACCCGAACGATACGGACTACGAATGCCTGGAAGTGAGAGGCTGGCACGAGTTCGCGAATAAGATCGAAGCCCTTTGCAGTCATTAACTTCTACTTGACGTACGGAGTATGCACTAAACAACTTACATATCGTGACCTCTATTGCTGGAGAGTCATAGAGAGGCGCAGCCTCTTTAGTGTTTCTTCCCCCTTCCCTGGGGAAGGGGGATAGAGGGGGATGGGGCGGAATAAAGAAGATTATTCACTCTACTGACCTCCCCTTGACAAGGGGAAGAGAGATCAGGAGGAATCGTGGCTATGAAGATGCAGAATAAAGTAGCTTTAGTCACAGGGGCAGCACTGGGCTATAAGGATGGTGGTCCCTCAATCGGTAGCGCAATTGCAGTCAAGCTCGCTTCTGAAGGAGCAAGCGTGGTGGTCGTTGACATCCTGGAGGAAATGGCAGAGAAGACCGCCAGGACAATCAGGGACAATGGCGGTACAAGCCTGTCGATAAGAACCGATGTCTATCAAACAGAAGAAGTCAAGAGAGCTATAGAGATAACCAGGCAAGAGTTTGGCGGACTGCACTGCCTGGTAAACTGTGCCGCATCCTATCAGGGTGATATTGCCCGAAATGTTGTGGAAATCTCAGAGGACGATTGGGAACACACTATTGCCGTAAACCTGAACGGTTATTTCAGGTTTGCCAAATACGGAATTCCCCTGATACTCCAGAGTGGCGGCGGCACAATCGTCAACATTTCATCGTGTGCGGCCTTCACTGTTCTAAAGAACTTCAGTGTTTATTCCGTGACAAAAGCTGCAATTAATGCATTAACGAGAACATTAGCTATTGATTTTGCTCCTCAAATACGTACAAACGCAATTTGTCCCGGATTCGTCAGGATAGCGAATTCAGAGGGCAACCGAAACCCTGAAGAGGTCAGGCAGTGGATTGAAGGAATAGCCAGGACTTATCCTCTTCAGAGGGTGTGTTCTGTTGAGGAAATTGCCAGTGTAGCTCTGTTCTTAGCAAGTGATGACTCGTCGTATATAAATGGTGAATGCATAGTTGTTGATGGCGGAAGGTCTGTATCTGACACGCACGAATTCTAAAGGAGTCAGGGTGTCACCATATGAAAATAGTCCATTTTGCCGACCTTCACCTCGGTGTCGAGAACTACGGTCGTATCGATCCCGATACCGGACTATCGTCACGCCTGAACGATTTCCTGTTCGCTTTTGATACGCTAATCGACTTCGCCGTGGAAAAACAGGCAGACCTCATCATCTTCTGCGGGGACGCCTACAAGAACCGCGAACCGACCCAGACCCAGCAGCGTGAGTTTGCCCGGAGAATCAGCCGGCTCTCCGGCAGCGATATCCCCATCTTTCTCCTCATCGGCAACCACGACCTCTCCAATGCCATCGGCCG
>DUES01000095.1 GCA_011192055.1 Dehalococcoidia bacterium | reverse complement strand
TTCGCTTACTTTCTCGGCATCTTCAACCACGATACCGATGTGGTCTACCGTATCCAGTTTGAATTTGTGCAGTTCAGGATTCATCATATTGTTTCAACTCCTCTCATTATCACTCGGGTTATGTCTCTACGGTTTGAGCAAAACGGCGATATTCTTACCGTTATAGACCGAATCAATTGCCCGCTGGCAATCATCAAACGGAATTATCTCGGTAATCAATGGTCTCGGGTCAATCTGCCCATGGGCAATCATGTACAGTGAATCCAGCATGCTTCCCCCCAGGATTCCCGTAATCTTGAGCATTTTGACTGACCAGAGCATCGGGTTTACTTCCATGGGTGCAACGAAACCGGCCAGCACGATAGACCCTCCGCGTTTAACCATCTCTACTGCCTGGTTAAGGACTTTGCCATCACGGACACAGATAAGGACGGCATTGGGACCTTCCCCGGTAAGTTTCATCACCTCGGTAATGATGTCAACTTCACCGGCATTCAGTCCGACATCTACACCCATCTCACGGGCTTTGTCCAGTCGTGAATTCACCAGGTCAATGCTGATGACGGGTGATGCTCCCGCTACTTTGGCTGCCATTGCTGCCAGCAGCCCGATTTTTCCTGCCCCAAATACAACCGCGGACTGCCCCGGTCTCACCCCGGCAGTCGCTACTGAGCCGTTACCGGTGCACAATGGCTCCACGAGTACAGCTTGTTCATCAGTCAGGTGGTCGGGAACTTTTATTACTCCATAAGGGGTGGATACAAAGTACTCGGCCATGCATCTGTAGGTCTCATAACCCGGCTGGGGATTCAACGGGTTCGGGTTCCCTACCGGTATGGCGCGGTCTCCCACCGACCAGCCCGTAACTCCCTCACCTACCTCGACCACCTCGGCAACGAACTCGTGCCCCGGTATTGAGCCGGGACGTATCAGCGACATATCCAGGCGGTATGCTTCCTCATCGTCTTTTGCGTTACCTAGCCTTTGCTGCATATATATTTCCGGATGCGTCACCCCGTGACGCATCATCCCAAACGACCCGTCGAGATACTCCAGGTCGCTGCCGCAGATACAGGCATACTTCGTCTTTAGTAATATCCATCCCGGTTCTGCCTTTGGTATCGGTATATCCCTGCACTCAACGGTTCTTTTTTCACCTGTAGCAACACATGCTTTCATACTACTTCTCCTTTTCTGTCCAGGCAGTTATTTCAAGCCTGTTCTGTACTTCCACTGTTATTCTGACCCTGCTAGCGCATGACCATCCCGCCATCAATATGTAAAACCTGTCCGGTTACGTTTTTAGCATCCTCGGAGACGAAGAAGACAACGGCACGTCCCATGTCTTCTGCCGTTTGCTCTCTCCCCATCGGCGTATTGGGGAGTACGATATATTTCATCCAGAACTCATAGGGGGTCAGTCCCTCAATATTCTCGGCAGCAAAGCGGTTGTAACGTTCCGGTAACTGTCCTTTGGCTTGTGCCTCAAGAATGGCATTGTACTGGCCGGTTGCTCCCCTGGCCCAGAGCGGGGAGTATACAAACCCCGGACAGACACAGTTTACGGTAACATTATAGGGGGCCAGGGCTCTTGCCAGTGACCAGGTTATCGAAATATCCCCGGCCTTCATGGCACCATAAGGCATCTGGGTGGGTGAAGGGAGCCTTCCCGCGTCCGATGAAATATTTACTATCTTACCGCTCTTCTGTTTGATGAAAAAAGGCGTTACCGCATGACTCAACATGACATGAGTTTTCAGGTTCAGTGTGTAGAACCTGTCCCAGATTTCCGGACTGTTATAAAGGAACGTGGGGAGAGTGTCGTCACCCAGTGATTCGCGGTATTCCTGCATCAGAAGTCCTGTCTCAACGCTGGAACCACCAACATTATTGACCAGGATATCAATTTTCCCGAAGAAGTCCACAACATCCTGGACAGACCGGGTTAGTTGAGCATCATCAGTCAGGTCGGCGACAACGGGCAGTGCTTTGCGTCCCATTGACTTGACCTCGTCAGAAATTTTTTCAGCCGTCTCACTGTTAATGTCTACGAGGGCAATATTTGCGCCTTCTTCAGCCAGACACCTGACAATACCCTCACCAATCCCCTGTCCGCCGCCGGCAACAATCGCTACTTTTCCTTCCAGTTTCATATTACCTGGCTCCTTTTCCTTTTTGTTATTCACTCTCAATAAAGAATCGGTTACTGGTACAATTCCGCCATCGAGTTATGCGGGGAGACTGAAATTAATCGGAAGTAGTATTTATTGTCCCCGATATTTCACATGTAAATCAGATACAGGGCATTCTATTTTACTCTTTATCACCAGTATTGGGAGTACTGCATCCGGTGTAGCGTCTAAAAGTACTCCGGTATATCCTCATGAAGTTTAATGGCGGGAAATCGATTTCTCCTTATTAAAGGATTCCTGAAACTGGTCAGTAGTGGGCGGATTACAACCAGTTGCGGTAAATAATCAAAAGATAGCTTATCCGGTCTGATTCGTCAAGGCATCACCGGTCTCCGCTTAATGTCTGGTTTTGTTCGATACTGTATCTGGCAAGAAAAGAAGCTTGCTTTGCTTGCAATGACCGGTACTTACACCAGTATTCCAGCAACCATTATTATCCGATATCCTGTTCTCCACTTCTCTCCTTTTAGGGTGTCCAGAGGGGTGGAACCCCTTTGGAACGGGGGTACAAGGGGGTGTCCCCCTTGTTATTCATCATTATAAACATACAGTCGATAAGATTACTTCGCTTTAGCCTGCTGGCTGCACCAGCAGGTAAGCTCGCAATGACAGGCACTTTCGTCCGCAATCCGCTAACCGGCAGCTTGTCCTCCGCATCCTGATGGTATCGATGACGTGCAGGAAACGGTTTACTTCCTCACGCTGCCGCTCAACACGTGGTACAATTACTGATGGGATTTGGACAGTACATGATTTCACCTGTACGGTTACACCACAGCTGGGTAGTAGTTGTCAGTTCCATGATCATTCTGGCCATTCACTCTCTCACCTTCTTTAGCTTTGGTATATTCCTGAAGCCGATTACCACCCAGTTCGGCTGGGAGAGAGGGGCATTCTCTTTTGCCATCTCAATCACCATGCTGGTGGGTGGTTCACTACAATGGTAATGGGGTCGATAGGCGGTGCAGTTGGACCTCCTCTTGCCGGGGGTATCTTTGATGCCAACGGGAGTTATCATTGGGCTTTCATCATCTGTCTCGTACTGAGCACGTTGGCTTTCATCCTCAGTATCTTCTTGCTGCGTTCCGGGGCAGAGGAACAGTCATAAACAACCGGAATCAGGCAATACTTCGGCATGATTACCGTACCGGTCAAGACCCTGTTTTACGATGTTCCGGTACCAGTCCTATCTTTAGTTACCGGCAAGCACCCTGGACATTGCTTCTATATATGGTAAGACATATTTGAAGGACTTATACTATTAAGGTTATATTCGACATCCAGAGACGATTCATAGTCGACCAGTATGAGGGCAAAGTAGACCTTCCAAAGTAAAGTCGGTCTAAACGAATAAAGCCCTCACTGAAGAGGGCTTGCGGAACGGCCTACGTCGGCCCTAGAACCGCTTTCAACCGTGAGAGCAGTATAGCAAACCCAACAGCGGTTGCCAAACCCATTCTGGACAGGTTTCACCACCAATCGGGCAAGGGAGAACCGCGAAGGGACGCCGTGCCTCTGGCTAGCTCCCCCTTCCTCCACTATCACACCTTTCTTCACATGGTATTGCTACTTCGTGTGATATGCCCGGAGCAGTCTGGTAATTCCCACCGAACACGGCGGGGGAGGATGACCTGCTGTGCTTATCCGAATTTCTTCACCAGGTCAGCATTCTCTTTGACCATCTGGTCGGCGAAGCGGGGATACATGCCTACGACGACAGCGTCAGTGGGTTTGATGTGCCCGAGGACAAATTCAAAGACTTCACTCACCTGCTCCGGCGTAGTACTTGTTCTCCCGGCTGCGAAGAGCTTAAAGGCAAGGCACGTCTTCGGTGTCTGCCTTATTGTGTCACACATTCTCGGGAGTTCCGAGGGCAAATAAAACTCCCAGCCCTGATGACCGTCAACCGGTATCTCGGGCAGGATTGCCAGTATCTCCTCACGGCTCTTCATCCATTTGTATAGAGATGCCATGTAGAAATCGACGTCCCAGTCTTTCTCCTCGATGTATTCAATTACCTCCGGTATATGAGTTGCAACACCGACCTGGACGCCGGTATCACGAGCCTTTGCCAGGAAGTCACGTGCCATATCTATTTTTCCTTCACGCCACAACACATCCGTCAGCATACCCCAGAGGAAAACACCGATGGGTTTGTACTCCTCCATCATCCTGTCCCAGGTACCCTCCATGCGTTCCAGCGCGGGGCGTAGCCGCTCATTGTCAAGGCCGGTAACCTGCGGTGCGCTAAGGGGGAGCATATTCAGTGTCTCACCTTCATCACGAAGTTTGAAGAGGGCAGCCCGACTTTTCTCACCGTAGTTACTCTGCCACGTGTTGATACCCTGCGCCGTACAGCTCCGCAGGAACTCTACGGTCTGTTCCAGTGTGAAGTATTCGAGCATGTGCTTGCTCATGTCTCCGGACGCATGGGACGCTCCGATTTGCTGGTTCCCCCCGACTATCAGTCGTGAGATTGTGTGTGGACCGAAGGGGACTTCCGGCATGTGTGATTGTTTTTCCGGCATCTTTAACTCTCCTTGTCCGGCATTTTCTCCTTTTTTAACTACCATAATAGCATGATGTGCCTTTGCTTTATCTCCGGGTTCCGGGCAGGACAACTGACTACTTGCCGCCTCCGGAAATATATGTATGGCTGTCATTTGGCGGTATATCCTGCGGCAGTCCGCGAAGGATTACGCCGGCAGCCATTGCTTTGTTACGAATATTACATGTTGTTTACTGAATATTGCAATAGCGGCACCGGTAAGTGCTGTACCTTCCTGTCGCTACAGATTTTCTAGAGAATAGTCCACAAGGAGTAAAAGGAGTAACGTATGGATTTCTCATAAATAAGCCATAAGGTGTACTGGTTATTGCAATAATATAACTGTCCATTGGGAGAATAGACAGGTCTACTTTTTGGTACTAGACTTCGGGGGCAATTGAGTACAAATCTCCTGTCCGTATCGGCGTTGGTGGTACAGTGGCTGAGAGGTCGGGAAAAGGGCACCAGGATTCGTAACACTACACTGCGAGTCTTGGTGCCCTTTTTGATTGGCTTGGTCGGGTCGAATCAGGAAGTAGCAGGTTAGGGCAACGTAGTAATCAAGCCTAGGTAAATCACATCAATGGGTGCAAAACAAAGCCCTGGTCGATTCTCCGTAAAATACCGCCGAATTCCGGAGAAGGGTTAACGGGTAACGATTAAAAAAAGGAGACAGGTAAGATGAAAAAGGTAGGAATCCTGTCGCTGGCAATTGTGCTTGCTCTGGGAACAGTTGGAGTCGGTTATGCCATGTGGGATAAAACCCTTGCCGTCGAGGCCGTGGTGCTCACCGGTGAGGTCAATGCCGAATTCGTGGATGCTTTCACTGATGATGATGGTTTTCCAAATGACGAGAATATCGACCCACTGGATAATGGCAGTGGTGATGAATACAACCACTGGGGTCCGGAAAGCAGCAATGACCCACTGGCTTCCCAACCCTTACCGCCTAGGGGACCCAAGGACGTTGGGCGGTCCTTTGCCGAGATTACCGGCCCTGACACCGCTCAGGTAGTCATTGAGAATGGCTATCCGTGCTACTATTCCACGGCGTACTTTGTAATCCACAATAGTGGATCCATACCGGTCAAGGTTCAGACTGTGTGGGAGCACTGCAATGTGGACCACTGGGTAAGCTGGGACGGTGGTGACACCTGGGTTCTTATGCCTGCTTCAACCTGGTACCCGGTCGTGCCGTGCACAATCAAGCTTATTGATTTTGGTAATGACGGAATTCCTGATGTGGCTGTTCACGTCACTGGCACATTCATCGGTGAACAGATCGATCCCTGTAATATCATCATAATTGACCTGGACTTCCATGTCTTGCAGGGAGCTGGGCAGCTAGCGGAGTATGTATTTGATGAGATGGTTGAGCTTGTCCAGTGGAATGAGTTCGAACCACTCCAATAGTGAGTATCTCACAACCAACGTGGTTTTATCTGACGTGAGGTCGCTGTTCAGGAACACACGGGGGGCGCAAGGTATCTCCCCAGACCAGTTGAAATGGCAGGACACCCCCTGAAAGCCCCCCGGCAGTTCTCCCAAGGTACCTGGATACGATAGGAAGAGGAGAATAAAGGAAATTTAATGAAAGGGAAGACGAAAGCGGTGGGAATCCTGGCACTGGTACTGGTTCTCACACTTGGTTCAATGGGCGTAGCTTATGCCCACTGGAACCAGACCCTCTACATTGAGGGCGAAGTGAGAACAGGTGAGTTGCTGTTCGAGTTCCAGTGGTTTGTTGTTCATCTCGACCACGGGCTCGACTGGCACTGTGAGGACGGTATGGGGTTCGTTGTGCAGGGTGATAAGGATGTCGGGTCATGCACGACGCTACTTGTTGATGTCGACGATCCTCCGGATGGTCATTACGATCTTCTTGAAGTCACATTCAGCAATGTATATCCCTGTTACTATGAGCACCTGGGGTTCTGGCTGCATAACGGGGGGACCATACCCCTTGTAATTGACCGGGCTGTCATCAATGGACTCGACTACAGCGAGCTCCCGTCGCATGTTGAACTTGATCTGGACGGCGATGGCTTGAATGATATCGAGACGAGGTGGGGCGATAATTTCGGAGTCCAGCTTGACCCGGGGCAGTCGGCAGGTGTCAGCTTCGATATTCATATTCTCCAGGAAGCGCCACAGGGAGAAACACTCACCTTCACGATAGAGATAGTCGCAGTTCAGTGGAACGAATATAGTCCCTGAGACAGCAATGCAGGTATAGCCCGCGAATCTGGTACTGTTACTCCCTGTCTCTTCTTACCTGTGGGTAAATAGCAGGCAGGGTCTTCTTATTTGGGAGAGTCTCACCATGGATGCAGACGTCAAAGCCAGACCCGGCTATCACTGGTGCCTCATCCTCGGTCTGGTTGTTGCCATATACTGTAGCATAAACCTGCTAATACCCAGGCTCCCCGTCAGCGGATTCATCCAGAGTTACGTCATCCAGCCGGTACTGTGGGCACTCCTGGGCTGGGTAGTCCTTGTCTCACCCGGATACAGACCGGCCGCCAGATTGAGGGACAGGCATGTCATTATTCGATTCGCCTTGCTCATTGGCGTCTTCCAGGTACTTCTCTACATCATTGGAGGGTTCTTTTCCGGCTTTGGTAACAGCCCTTACTTATTTACCCCGATAGGAATCACCACTAACCTGTTCTTCGTAGGCTTGAAACTGGTTGGCATCGAACTTAGCCGGGCGTGGCTCATCAACCGTCTCAGAAGGCACCACACAGTCCTGGCACTGGTCCTGGTAGCAACAGTCTACACGTTTCTGAGTATGTCTCTGACACAGATTACGACTCTCAGGGCATCAGTAGAAACACTCTCCTTCATGAACTCAAGTTTCCTGCCCCTGCTGGCCGAGAGCCTGCTGGCAACATCTCTTGCGATGTCCGCCGGACCGTTAGCATCAATTTCCTATCGCGGTATGATACAGGCCTTCTGGTGGTTCTGTCCCGTCCTTCCCGACCTCACATGGGTACTCAAAGGTCTCATTGGGACATCGGTACCC
>DUES01000094.1 GCA_011192055.1 Dehalococcoidia bacterium | reverse complement strand
TACCGCTGAATCTTGTGATGTATGCTGAAGAGATGCTTAGGCCTTCCAGACAATTCGGCTTTCAGACCGACCTGCTGGAACTCCTGGTTTAATTGTTCGGTTACTTCAGCGATAAAGTGCTCCCGGTCCGCACGCTTCTCGGCAAGCAGGCCGGCTATATAGTGGTATCTCTCCGGTTGCAGGTATCGGAAACACAGGTCTTCAAGCTGCCATTTCAGTTCCCAGAGGCCCAGACGGTGTGCCAGGGGAGCGTAAATCTCCAGTGTTTCACTGGCAATTCTTAGCTGCTTCTCCGGGTCGAGGGCTGACAGGGTACGCATGTTGTGAAGTCGGTCGGCCAGCTTGATGAAGACTACGCGGAGGTCCTCGGCCATGGCGACGAGCATCCTGCGGAGGTTTTCGGCCTGCCCATGCCCGGTGGCGGCACCTCCCCGCTGGGCTGCTTCCTCAGGCGTCTGCCAGGAGAGTTTACCCAGCTTGGTAGTGGCGTCCACCAGTTTGGCTATTTCTGAGCCGAATTGAGCTTTAATCTCGGACGATGGAACACCGCAATTCTCCGTAACATCATGTAAAAGGGCGGCTGCCAGCGAACTGGCATCCAGTTCCAGTTCGGCCAGAATCATCGCTGCCTGTAAAGGATGCTCAATGTACGGGTCCCCTGATTTCCGCATCTGCCCTTCGTGAACGCGGCTGGCAAAGTCGTAGGCCTGCTCGACGATAGCAATCTTAGCAGGTGGCAGATACTCATGAGCCTTTTCCAGTAACTCACTGAGAACCAACAGTCCCCCCGTACAAACTATTTCTCACCCTCAGTATAACTTATGGTAAGTTCATATACAAAAATACAAGAACCGGTCTCTACTTTACAAGCCCGACAATGATAATGTAATCTAGCTTAGAGACAGGAAGAGGAGTTACATTGTACCGAGCACCACGCGGCACCAAGGACATTCTACCCGGTGAGCAGGCTTACTGGCGCTATGTTGAGCAGAAAGCCGCTGAAATCTGCCGTCTTTACGGCTACGAGCGTATTGACCTCCCGATGTTCGAGGAAACCGGACTGTTTACGCGCGGTGTGGGACAGGGCACCGATATCGTTGAAAAGGAAATGTATATTTTCGAGGACAGGGGTGGTAACAGCCTTGCCCTGAGACCGGAAGGAACCGCATCCATATGCCGGGCTTACCTCGAGCACGGGCTCCATAACCGCCCCCAGCCGGTAAAGTTGTTCTATATCGGTCCCGCATTTCGTTACGAAAGGCCCCAGGCCGGCAGGTACCGGCAGCACAACCAGTTCGGCTGTGAGGCAATCGGCGATGCTGACCCATCGCTTGACGCCGAGGTTATTGATATGACCTGGCAGTTTTTTGTTAACCTGGGCATGGGGCACTTTACGGTGGTAATCAACAGTATCGGCTGCCGGAAATGCCGCAGGGAGCATCTCGCGGTGCTAAAAAAACACTACCTTCCGCATATAGACGAAGTCTGCCCGGACTGCCGGGTCCGGTACGAGAAGAACCCGTTGCGGCTGCTGGACTGTAAAAATCCGCAGTGCCAGCCGATTGCTGACAGTGCCCCGAAGAGCGCAGAATACCTCTGCCCGGAATGCGCCGAGCATTATGCCGACGTTAAGAGATATCTCGGGGTCCTGGAGCTCCCGTTCGAGGAGGACAACCGCCTTGTCCGCGGTTTCGACTATTACACGCGCACAGTGTTTGAGATACAGCCCCGGGAAGGAGGCTCGCAAAGCTCACTTGGCGGTGGCGGCAGGTATGACGGCCTGATTGAAGAGCTTGGTGGCAAACCGACGGCTGGTGTCGGTTTCGCAACCGGTATCGAGCGGATAGTACTTGGACTGACCAGGGAAAATATCGCCGTGCCCCCGGTATCCGGACCTGAAATATTTATCGCTCACCGCGGTAACGAAGCCCGTGACGCTGCCATGAAACTGGCAACCACCCTCCGGCGCAAGGGAAAGGCGGTACTGGTAACAACGGGCAGTCGCAGTCTTAAAGCCCAGTTACGGCAGGCAAACAATGCCGGCGTACCCCGTGTAGCCATTATCGGCGAAGATGAGGTTAAAAACGGTACGGTAATGCTCCGTGATATGGCTACGTCCAGCCAGGAGAGCGTACCGGTGGAAAAGTTACCGGAATTAATGGCTTGACCGCCCCCAGACCTTCCATTTTTAGCAAGAATGTGCTATAATCAGTCATGATGATTGATTCATCAGTCTTCCTGATTTCACCTCCGGCTCTAGCCTCACTATCGTTTCTGCTTCTCATTATTCCGGGGGAGCAGTATGCGTGTTTACAATCCCGAAGGAGTCTATAACAATGACGCAGGATACACCGGCACAACCTGAGCTTTTTGAAGAAGAAACCAATGGTCAGTACACCGCGGATGATATCCAGGTCCTCGGAGGACGTGAAGCAATACGCCGCCGGCCCGGTATGTATATCGGCAGTACGGACTACCGCGGACTGCACCATCTGGTCTACGAAATAGTCTACAACAGCGTCGATGAAGCCATGGCCGGCCGCTGTGACAGGATTAACGTTACCATTCACCGGGACGGCTCGGTTACGGTGGAAGATAACGGTCACGGCATCCCGGTTGATATTCACACCACGACCGGTATTTCGGCACTGGAAACTGTAATGACGGTTCTGCACGCCGGCGCCAAGTTTGGCGGCAGGATCTACCAGGTATCCGGCGGACTGCATGGGGTCGGTGCTTCAGTTGTCAATGCCCTGTCATCCTATTGCAGGGTTGATGTACGGCTGGACGGAAAGATATACAGCCAGGACTACGAGCGGGGAATCCCTAAAAGTGAAGTCACCATAATAGGTGAGACCGATACCAACGGTACAACCACCACCTTCCTGGCAGATACCGAGATTTTCGGTGATGCCAAATACGACTTCAATACAATCAGCGAGCGCATCCGGGAGATAGCCTATCTGAACAGCGGGCTTGAGATAAGTTTCACTGACGAGCGAATTGATGGCGAACTGACCTACTACTTCGAGGGCGGCATTACGAGCTTCGTACGCCACCTGAACCGGAACAGGGTACTGCGCCACTCCCAGCCGATATACATTAAGAAACCAGTCAACAGCACAATCGTTGAAACAGCTCTCCAGTACAATGACGGTTTCAGTGAAGTCACCTGCAGCTTTGCCAACTGTGTTAATACAATTGACGGCGGGACTCACCTTACCGGCTTCCGTTCCGCGGTGACCAGGGCTTTGAACGATTATGCCCGCAAGAATAAGTTCATCAAGGAAGACGACCCCAACCTTACCGGGGAAGACGTCAGGGAAGGGCTTACGGCCGTTATCAGTGTCAAGGTACACGAGCCACAGTTTGAAGGGCAGACCAAGGGCAAGCTCGGCAACCAGGAAGTAAAGGGACAGGTCGAGAGTGTGGTCAGCGAGGGTCTCACCCTCTACTTCGAGGAGCACCCTGACGACATTAAGAAAATAATAGACAAGTGTCTCCTGTCAGCCAAAGCCAGGGAGGCCGCACGGAGGGCGCGGGAGCTTATCGTCCGCAAAAACAGTCTGGACACGGGTACCCTGCCCGGTAAACTGGCTGATTGCTCGGAAAAAGACCCGTCACTCTGTGAAGTATACCTCGTTGAGGGTGATTCCGCCGGTGGCTCTGCAAAGCAGGGCAGGAACCGCCGTTTTCAGGCGATTCTGCCGCTCTGGGGCAAGATTCTAAACGTTGAAAAGGCGCCGCCGGACAAGATGCTTACCCATGATGCCATCCGGGCCATAATTACGGCTCTTGGCACCGGTATAGACGAGGACTTCGACCTTGCGAAGCTGCGCTACCACAAGGTCATCCTGATGGCTGACGCCGATGTTGACGGCGCTCACATCCGCACCCTGATGCTTACGTTTTTCTTCCGTCACATGTTCGAACTAATCAGTAACGGACACCTCTATATCGCCCAGCCGCCACTCTACCGCATCACGGCTGCCAGGTTCGAGAAATGGGTATACTCCGACCAGGAGAGAGACGAGACTCTGGGCGAACTCAAGGGCAGGCGCGTAAGCCTGCAGCGCTACAAGGGTCTTGGTGAGATGAATACGGAGCAACTCTGGGAAACTACCATGGACCCGACTACACGTACCCTGCTTGAAGTCGAAGTAGCTGATTTCTCGAAAGCCGACCACATGTTCTCCACCCTGATGGGCAGTGAGGTACCTCCGCGCCGGTCATTTATTCAGGCCCACGCGAAAAATGTGAAGAACCTGGACGTGTAGATATTACCTGTTAGCTGAAATTTCCCGGATAGTCCTGATTATGGGTGATGCTTTTCCCTGAATCCCGTTAGTACGCTCTATAGACCGCTTTCGGATGCTGTGGCCGCATCTATACCCGGTACAGCCCGTGTTCCCGGATATATTCCTCTACCACCGGGGGAACAAGTCCCTTAATGGACATACCACAGGCAATACGCTGCCTGATTCCGGTGGAACTGATGTCCACTTCCGGTCCGTCTAGCAGTACCACCCTCTCTGATATCCCCGGTATGCTGTCTTCCAGCACGTTGAGGTCAGGTGGAGTGGCTCCCGGTCGAGGGACTGCCACCATCCGGCACAATCTTATAACCCGTTCGGGGGCATGCCACAGGGGAAGCTGGGATAGCCCGTCCCACCCGATGATGAAGTATACCTCATCATCACTGCCCAGCCGGTGCCACAACTCTGCCAGGGTTTCAAGAGTATAGGAAGGTCCGCTTCTCCTGACCTCTATCATGGAAAGGCTGTAGTTTGTATACCCGTCTAT
>DUES01000093.1 GCA_011192055.1 Dehalococcoidia bacterium | reverse complement strand
TACGGGTATTCTTCATCGGTGGTTCTCTTGTTTTACCTGTTTTGTTCATATCCTGTTGTTATAGACCTTTTTCTCACGGGTTACGCGTTCTACGCATTACCTGATAAGACAGCACGATAGTGAAGTCTTATCAGGTAACATATTCCTCTGTATCTTCATTCAGACCTTCCGGCTTATCTAATTTTCCCACGGGCAGGGTATTTTAAGAAGACACCGGCGGGCTAAGCGATTTAGTCGGGCGACTACATTTGGTGATACTGGAAGGTCAATATGGTGGCCTGTGAAACAGGCCTGCTAAACATCAAGTAAGCGGTGCCGTTTTTCAGTCTTACTGGTAGTTGACGGTGCTGGTATGAATTCGGCATAATTTGGTACTTTGTTATCGCGGGTACTGCTGCCATCGTGTACCAGGAAGGAAGGAGAATGATGAATATTGTACTGGTAGTGTTTGATTCGTGGCGCAAGGATTGTGCGGGTGTCTATGGTTCCCCGCCATGGGGGACGGTACAGACACCGAACTTTGACCGTTTTGCCGGGGAGTCACTGGTCATGACCCGTGCATTCCCGGAATCACTGCCCACCCTGCCGACGCGGCGTGCGTTATATACCGGCCGCCGTGTATACCCGTTCCACGATGGTGATTACCGTCTCAAGGGAGACTTCGTTGGTGCTCCCGGCTGGGGACCGATTCCCGAGGAGCAGCCGACCCTTGCCGAGTTGCTGAGCAAGTCACATTACCGTACTGCTCTTATTGCGGATGTCTATCACATGTTTAAACCCTCAAAGAACTACTGGCGGGGCTTCCACCAGTGGACATTTTTGAGAGGACAGGAGGGTGACCGCGCACGCTCCGGCCCAAGACTGACCCAGGCGGAAATCGAGTACTGGCTGCCGGAAGAGTTGCGAAATACAGAGCATGGTATAGGTGGTAATTTCGAGAGATTTATCCAGAGCTGTATCACCAACATTCGCGACCGCACACGTGAGGAGGACTACTTTGCCCCACGCGTGCTGAGAGAGGCAGCATTGTGGCTGGAGCAGAACCAGGATGCCGACAACTTCTTTCTTACCGTGGAATCATTCGACCCCCACGAGCCCTGGCTGGTACCGCAGCACTACCGCAAGATGTACATGCCGGAGGAAGGCCGTGAACAGGTGGTCTCCGTGTACCGGGATATATCGGATATGGACCCCAAACTCCTCGCCCGCACGCAGGCGAATTACAGCGGAGAGGTTACCATGTGCGACCGCTGGTTCGGGTTCTTCATGGACACCCTGAAGGAGATGGGACGGCTCGATGATACCATGGTAATACTGACCTCCGACCACGGTCATGCCGTGGGTGACCGGGGCTTTATGGGGAAGCGTGGATACCCTTCGGGTCCGGAGGTATTCGATATCCCCCTGATGATACGCTTCCCGGGTGCGGAACACGCCGGAACCAGCAGCGACCAGTTTGTGCAGCACCATGATATCAGCGCACTGATTCTTGAGGCTGCCGGTGTCGAAGCGCCTCCTGAAATTGATGGTATTTCCTTCCTGGAGAGCGCTGTCTCCGGCAAGGCAGGACAGCGTGACCACGTCACCGTTGCCTGGGGTTCAACGGTGACAGTGATAAATGACCGCTGGTGGCTAAACTGCAAAGCCGACGGCACCGGGGTACTGCTCCGTGACCTGACAAAGACAGAACCGTTCATGGAGAATGTCGCGGAAGGGAATACAGAGGTCGTGAACGAGCTATTTGCCCTGGCAAAGGCGGACGCCGGGGGAGGCTTCCCGGAATGGATATTGGAGCTTGCCCGGAGCCAGAAAGATGCTCCCGGTTGCAGCGAACTAGCGGCACGTGCCTAGCCGGTGAGAGGATGGCGGGCTGATACGCCCTGTAGCAGGCTGAGATAAGCGGCTATCCTTTGCGAGCAGCTTGAGTGACATGGACAGCCGGCTAAATATACCAGTTTACGGACGCAGTCCGGGCGATTTCGAGGAATGTGCCCAGCCCAATTTCTTCGTCCACTTCGGGCAGGAGGTTGTCCCGCCTGATATTAAACGCTGCCATAATACCCGAACAGGCGTACAGCTTCATGCCCAGTTCCTTGGCATCGGTCAGTTGTTTCTCAAGGGTATTGAGGGCGCCCGTCATCAGGCCAAATTCAATATCCTTCTTTGCCTGGGGAGGTGTCTCGTCTGCCATCTCCTCCAGGTGCCCGCGAGTAAAGCGCCGCAGACCGCCGTGCGTAAGTAACACATGTGCTTCGGTACCGGTGGCAAGGGCGACCAGTGCCAGTGTCAGGGCATAGCTGGCCTTATCGTAGCTGCCGCTGTGCAGGATTATGGTAATTTTGTCCCTGTCTTCGCTGTTCATGGATGTCCCTTTGAGATTGGGAATTGACGTATATCCTGTCGCCGTCGAATGCACGAATAATACACAATACCTCTCTCACTGGTCAAGCGTTCTTGCTCATGCAAAGACGTCCCGGGTATGCTAGTATTTAAGGTAGTTGAGGTAGAATGGATGCTGGTAGTACCGGAAATAGACCCGGACCTGTGTGAAGGATGCGGCCGCTGTGTTGTAGAGTGTCCCGGGAAAGCAGTCGGTCTGGTTAGCGGCAGGGCAGTAGTGGTCCGACCGGAGGACTGCAGCTATTGTGCTGAATGTGAGACTATCTGCCGGTCCGGTGCGATCCGGTGCCCTTTCGAGATAGTTATCAGTGATATGCAGGTCAGTGCGTCAATAACAGGGCGTACACCGGAGAGACAGTGATATGAATACAGTAGATATTGACAGGATAATCAGGGAAGAATCGGGGGCAGATTCGGGCGACAACCATCTTTCCTGCGCTCGTGCGCTGGGTATTGCCAGGAGGCTGAATATATCACCCGGTGAAATCGGTGAAGCTGCTAACCGGCTTGATATTCGCATAATTAACTGTCAACTGGGTTGCTTCGGCTTAAAGAAAACCACCCCGGACGAAATAGAGAGTTTTACTGCTCCTGTAGATTTCAACGATGAATTAATGGCAACTCTTGTTGACGGACGTCTTCCATGTTCCACGGCACATGAAATAGCCGGGAAGCTGAAAACTGCCCCTGTTAACGTTGGTATGGCAGCCACCAGGCAACAGGTTAAGATAAGCAATTGCCAGCTTGGCTGCTTTACCTAGTTTATGCGGGTTTACTTCCGCGGTATCCTGTGACCGTTACACGTCCAGCAGTTTCGCAACTCGTTCACGGTGGTAGTCGGCATCTCCGAATGTGACCTGTGCAGACTTGGCGCGTTTGAAATACAGGTGCATGTCATGGTCCCAGGTGAAACCAATTCCGCCATGTACCTGTATTCCGTCGAAAACAGCATGTTTATAAGTTTCGCTGCACC
>DUES01000092.1 GCA_011192055.1 Dehalococcoidia bacterium | reverse complement strand
TTACTATCCGGGCATAATCTTCACCATGGTATGTATTGATGACGGGAATACTGCGTTATCCGATAATAGAGGAAATTCACCCCGCACCATCCACGCTTGAAGCCTTCAAGCTGTTCCGGAATGACCCCTACTGCTTCTTTCTGGATAGTGGCATGGACCCCCATAAACTGGGACGGTACTCTTTCATGGGCAGCGACCCGTTTATTGTCCTGAGCAGCAGGCAGAAGCGGTGTGTGATTACCAGAGGGACAGAGGAGACCCATGTTGATGCCAGCCCGTTTGATGTCCTTGGTTCTCTCATAGAGGAATACCGTATTGAGTCATCTTCGTCCCCGGTACCCTTTGTTGGCGGCGGAGTAGGCTACCTGAGCTATGACCTCTGCCATTTTATCGAACGGCTGCCTGTAACGGTCGTTGATGACCTGCAGCTGCCGGAATGTTACTTCGCTTTCTACGACGTCGTACTGGCTTATGACCATCTTGAAGGAAAGACATATATTATTTCTACCGGTTTCCCGGAACTGGTTGAAGAAGAGAGGATGGTACGGGCCGGAAATCGAGTTAACGAGATGAAATCGCGTCTCACCGGTGATGGCAATTCGGAAGCAGGAACAATGATAACTGCGGGTCCGGCTGCCGCCGGTCTTACAGGTGGTTTCACCCACGAAGGGTATGTCAGCGCTGTTGAAAAGGCGCGACAGTACATCATAGCCGGGGATATTTTTGAGGTAAACATATCACAGCGGTTTGAGGCTGAGCTTACCATTGTGCCTTATGACCTCTACCAGCGATTGCGCAGGATAAACCCGGCACCTTTCGCCAGCTACCTCGGGTTTGACGATGTAGCGATTGTCAGCGCTTCCCCGGAGCGTTTTATCCGGCTCAAGGGCGACCACGTAGAGACCAGGCCGATAAAGGGTACCCGACCTCGTGACCGTGACCCGGAACGGGACCAGGCTCTCGCCCGCGAACTCCTGAACAGCCCCAAGGACCGGGCGGAAAACATCATGATAGTTGACCTGGAGAGGAACGACCTCGGACGGGTCTGCCGCTACGGGACTGTCCGTGTTACCGAACTGGCAATACTGGAGGTATTCCCCACAGTCTTTCACCTGACTTCAACCGTGGAAGGCCGACTTCGGAAGGGTAAAAATGCTGTTGACCTGCTGAAGGCCACCTTCCCCGGAGGTTCAATCACCGGTGCACCCAAGGTACGCTCCATGGAAATTATAGATGAACTGGAACCCACGCGAAGAAGCGTCTATACCGGCAGTATCGGGTACATGGGGTTCGATGGCAACCTGGACCTTAATATCGTTATCCGCACATTCATCATTAAGGACGGTAAAGCCTACTTCCAGGTAGGTGGTGCCGTGGTGTATGATTCGGACCCGGAGGAAGAGTACCAGGAAACTCTGGACAAGGCCAGGGCACTGATTAATGCTTTGAATATACGGGCGGAAGGTGGAGACTAGGCATGGTTATCATAATTGATAACTATGATTCATTTGTTTACAACCTGGCCCAGTACCTTGGTGAGCTGGGTTGGAAACCGGTAGTCTACCGCAACGATGAGGTTACGCTGGCAGATATCGAGCGTGCCCGCCCCTCTCACATCGTTATTTCACCGGGACCATGCACACCTCTTGAAGCGGGTATTTCCAATGATGTGGTGCGTCGCTTTGGAGGTAAGGTGCCAATCCTCGGGGTTTGCCTCGGCCACCAGTGTATCGGGCATGTTTACGGAGGGCGGATTGTCCGTGCGGCAATACCGACACACGGCAAGAGTACCCTGGTCTATCATGACGGCCATACCGTATACCGGAACCTTCCAAATCCGTTTGAGGCAGGCCGGTATCATTCCCTGGTGATAGGCAACGATGAGATTCCTCCAGTCCTGAGAACAACCGCTACCACGAGTGAAGGAATGATAATGGGTGTCCGGCACCGCGTATTTGTTGTCGAAGGCGTCCAGTTCCATCCTGAGTCGATTATGACCGATGTCGGGCATGCCGTGCTGAGAAACTTCCTGAGTTACCGGCAGGCAAAATGGTCGGAGGAAACTGACGGTGAATGAACTGGTCTATATCAACGGTTCTCTGGTACCCCGCACCGATGTCCGGATATCTCCCCTGGACTACGGTTTCCTGTACGGATTTGGTCTGTTTGAGACAATGCGTGCTTACGAGGGGAGTGTATTTCGTCTGGACAAGCACCTTGACCGGCTGGCACGTTCTGCGAAAGGAATTGGTATTACTGTTGATACTGAAGTCCTGGATGGTGCCGTAACTGATACTATTCGCGCTAACGGATTTGAAAATGCGCGTATCCGGCTTACTGTTTCCGGCGGAGAGGGCGGGATGCCCCCCGATATCACAAGCTGCGGAGAGCCTACCGTCCTTGTTACGGCTACGCAATACCAGCCATTCTCTGATGATGTCTACCGCAACGGCTTCAGGACAATCGTTTCATCCATCCGCCGCAGCACCAATTCGCTGGTATCAGGAATGAAGTCGCTCAACTACCTGGAGAGCCTGCTGGCACGGCAGGAAGCAAGAACGGTAAGGGTTAATGAAGCCCTCTTCATTACCGACAGGGGTCTGCTCGCAGAAGCGAGTATGAG
>DUES01000091.1 GCA_011192055.1 Dehalococcoidia bacterium | reverse complement strand
GGATACCAGCTCTTTTTCCCAGCGGCGGTAGGTCCCGGCTATCTCGGTCTCATCAGCCGGACCGTCCCAGGCCAGATTGGCAAGTACCTCATCATCGGTGACAAGATGATAGGCATCTGCGGCGTCGCTTTCACGTACGGGGCGAAGCCGGACGGTATGACCAACCAGCTCAACATGTTTAAACCCTGCAGGCACTTAGTCCCAGAGCTCCTCGATGTCCTTCTGTGCTTTCTGACCGGAATCACCGGCGGGCATGAAGCGCTTGTACGACTCTGGGGAGCCATACTCCAGCGGTTGAAATGCCACCGGCATCGGTACGGCATGTCCGAAGATAAGGGCCTGCCGTTTCGGAGCAAGGCGGGCAAGCACGGATTTCAGTTCATTTTTTCCGGATACGCCGGCCAGCACGCTGTCGATATCCTTCTCATTATCGAGCAGGCACGTTATTTTCGTACCCATCTGGGACATGACCTCTTCGTCGATACCGCTTGGTCTCTGGTCAATTACGAGCAGACTGACATTGTATTTCCGCATCTCGCGGGCAATCGTCCCGAAGATGGTCCGCCCGGCAACCTCCGGATTGAGGAACTTGTGTGCTTCCTCAATTGTAATGACCAGCGGATTGGGCTCGGTGATATCTTCCGCCATAGCCCGCTCCATTCTCTGCTGGTAGGTATTATAGATACGCCGGGCCAGCATGTTGGCTATCAGGATATAGGTGGTAATATCCCGGTACCTGCCAAACTCCAGCACCACGTTTATGCTCTTATCAAGATAGGCCAGGATTGTATCCACAGCCCTTACCGGTACATTGGACTGGATGAAGGGCAGTCGCTGTATCGTCTGCAGTCCCCTCTGGAGGTTTTTCAACGTGCTTTCGTGTATGTTCAGTCCTTCCGGTATTTCATCGGAGCCCTGGAGGTCAAGAGTCGACTGTATCCAGTTCTTACCAAAACGCCGGTTCAACTGGTAGACTGCCTCCACGGCTGGTTCGGTGAGGTTTAGTGTCTGCCGCAGTACCGCTATGTCTTCGGGTTCAACCTCGTCATACCCTATCCTGACATCGAAATCGGTGCTGACCTGTCGACGGCGGGCATTTTCAGGGTCCAGCGTAAACACGGCTACCTGGTCGGGGAATAGCTGTTTCAGTGCCTTGACTTTACGCTGGCCTTCCTCGCTGCTCCCCATCCAGCCGTACTCGTTGTGCATATCAAATATCAGGTTGACTGCCTTGCTTTTCTGGAGCATACCGATGAGGAGGATACGGGTGAGGAAAGTCTTACCGGTACCGCTCTTCCCGAAGATGCCGTTGGAACGCTTGACAAACTCCGGCAGGTTCAGGCAGAGCCTGGTTTCCATGTCCAGCGGGTTTCCAACGAAGAAACGGGTATCGTCTTCCTCGCCGAAGACAAGTTCCATGTCCGTATCCGAGGCCATATTGACTGTTGAAAAATGGCTGGGAACGGTCTTCACCGGCTCCGGTCCCTCAATTTGACCGGCCATATCTCCACCGATGGTCAGCATGGGAAGGACATGCAGCATACCGTAGGTGGCTGTTCCGCTGAGGACCTCTGAGAGGAAGGAATCCTTCTCTCCGGGCGGTGCTATGGTAAGTTCCCGGTCGGTCACTCCCAGGCTGATATCCGTAATCATCCCGAAGAAGCGGCGTTTCTGTCCCTCGATTGTAACATACCGCCCGACAACCATATCTTCTACCGAGGCCACGCTGTCCAGCCTGACCTCTACACCCCTGTCAACCGAACCATCCACGACAATGCCAAGTCGCTGATTTATATTCTCCTCAGTCAAAGCCTGTCCCTCCGCAAGCAGTCAATTATCTCAACGAGATGCGTGCCATCCATCCGCCAGGTCCCATTTATAGCGGCACTTCTGCCTGTCGCCTTCCCGGTACATGTCCGTATTCGCCGGGACATTAACAATTTCAACAAGCTCACAACCCAGTATCTCACATGTGCGGCGTGATGGGTAGTTGTTCGGGTTGCACGTTATCCACAGTGTTTTGAACCCGTGGTCAAGCGCAACCTGTTTCACGAGGTTACAGGCTTTTGCCGCGTAGCGTTTACCGCGGTGTTTTCTGTTGACACCATATCCGATGTGACCGCCATACATAATAATGTGAGTTGCGTTCGTGACCCGCAGGTCTATCGAGCCAACAGGTTCCCGGTTATCCGGCAGGCGTATATCAAAGCAGTATGCCGGTGTGTATAGTTTTCCGGGGACATCGGGGCGTTTCTCAGCAACTATGACTTCAATCTCTCCGTCAGTCAGTGTTCCGTATTCGTTGAATTTAATATTACTCATGGTTCCCGGCCTCGGGCTGGCATAATATTCCAGTGGGCTGATGCCGTCCAAAACAGATATTTCCCTTACAGTGCTGGCGGTGTAATTTTTACCAGTATTTCCCTGAGCCGACCGTACTCGCCACTGAGGAGCGTCGCCAGTTCCTTTCCTGCCTCTACGAGGAAATTACGGGGGTCTTCGTGGACTTCGCTCATCCGGCGCAGGGTTGCCGCTACCAGCTCTTCAGCCGGCACGGGCAGAGACCTGTCCAGTAGGAGGTTTAAAAAAGTAAGTGATGTGCTGAAGTCCCTGACCATGTCGGGGGAGCACACGTACACGAAGCTGTGGATACGGGCCGGCCTGGTCGGCAGGTACTGGCGCAGGTTGCCTCCGGTTGCGTGACCGACGACCAGTACGCTGAACTCGCTGCGTAGCAGCTTCTCCAGTTGCGGACTGGCCTGGTAGATTGCTTCCTCGGAGGCTTCTTCCTTGCCGCGGGCTATCGGGCGGCGCCCCGGCTCAAAGCTGGATGTCGTAGCATGATAGACGACCCCGAGAAGCTCTGCACCCGGTTCCCCGACCTGCACCAGGCTTCCCAGTGGCGGAGGCTGGTAAAGCTCGTAACACTCAGCGGCGAACTGGGTAGTGCCGGCCTCGATTACCTCACCAACACGGTTTGTTTCCTTTGTCTGTCCGGTCTCTATTTCTTCTTTCCTTTCTCGTCTGATTGTATCTTCTTATCTTTCTGCTGTTTGGGTTTTTTAACGTTTTTTCTACCCTTGCTGCCCATTATTGCCTCCTGTAGGGATATTAACTCCAGGTGACCCCATCCCCTGTATCCCCTTCCCCTGTCAGGGGAAGGGCGAGGTTTATGTAAGAGAGGCGCAGCCTCTCTTTGACTCTCCTTCTCAGGGTATTTATTAATAGCATCACAAGTACAAATGCGAGTGCACCAATTATACCCAATACTATGTTCACTAATTTGTTC
>DUES01000090.1 GCA_011192055.1 Dehalococcoidia bacterium | reverse complement strand
TTTCACGGGGACAAATAACATACCAATCGTGGTGGCACCCGGAAGCAGTGTCCCGGCGCTGAGCAGCAATCCGTTAGCAGTGGCAATACCCGCCGGTGAAAGACCCCCGTTTGTAATTGACATGGCAACTTCCGCATGCGCCGGCGGCAAGATTGAGATTGCCGTTCGTACCGGCAACAACATTCCCGAAGGCTGGGTAATAGACGGCGAAGGAAATCCGATAACCGACCCCACAAAGCGCTCCGGCGCCGGAGGCGGTCTGCTGCCGCTTGGCAGTACCCCGGCACTGGGTATCTACAAAGGATTCGGGCTTTCCATGGTGATTGATATCCTCAGTGGTCTGCTATCAGGTTCGGTTACGAGCCTGCTCAGGGAGACAGCACCGGAGGCAAGAGGTAATTATTCCGACCATTTCTTCGGTGCGCTGCGCATTGACAGCTTTGTACCTGTTGCGGATTTCAAGAAAACGATGGATACCTATATTAACACACTGGAAGCACTCCCCACGGTGCCGGGAGTTGAAAAAGTAACGGTTCCCGGCCCATTTGAGGCGGGGATTGTTAAAGACCGGCTGGACAACGGGATACCACTCGATCCGAAGGTAATAGAGGACCTGCAGACCCTGGCAGAAGAACTGGAGATGGACTTCGACCTCACTGAAAAAAGTGCATAATAATTTCTTAATATGCGGATACTACAATTATTATAAGGAGACTGGATAATGCATAACCCGGTTAAGGAAAAACTGGCAAGCGGTCAGGTGGCGGTAGGTACGTTTCTCGGAATCGGACACCCGGACATCACCGAGCGCCTTTCAATAGTCGGTTTCGACTGGCTGTTACTGGATGGTGAACACGGACCGCTTGGCTTTGAAACCATGCAGGCGATGATGCAGTCGATGAGGGGGGACAGTTGCTCGCCAATAGTACGCGTGCAATGGAATGACCCGGTGATTATCAAGCGAGCGCTGGATATTGGTGCCCATGGTGTCCTGATACCCTGGGTTAACAATAAAGAAGAAGCAGAAGCAGCCGTAGCTGCATGTAAATACCCGCCGCAGGGAATGAGGGGATGTGGACCGAGACGGGCAGCCTTGATTGGTGGTGGTCGTGACTATATTGCCACTGCCAACGACAGTATTCTCGTTGCTGTCCAGATTGAGACCGCCACCGCGGTGGAAAATATAGCTGATATACTTGCCGTGGACGGTGTGGATGTTGCTTATATCGGACCTGTAGACCTGTGCATGAGTATGTTCGGTGTACCGGCAAAATGGGATGACCCTGCCTATCTGCAGGCCTTTGATACCGTACTGGAAGCCGCTGCCAAAGCAGGTAAACCGGCAGGAATATACTGTAGCTCGGGTAACATTGAGTGGGCTATCAAGAAGGGATTCAAGTTCAACTCGGTGGACAGCGATGATGCATTCCTGATGACGGCTGCCCGTGCAGCTTTAGTAAAGGCCAGAGAAGCAGCAGACAAGTAAGCCGGTGCCCGGTTTTGCCGTTTTTACTTCGGGGGATGAGGTGGAGGAATGGCTGGACAGGAACAACCGGAGGATAACTATCGTCGGGGCGTAGTGAACCGGCGCGAGTTTATCAAAGGCGTTACTGCCTTCGGAGGACTGGCGTTGCTTTCCTCGTTTCTGCCTGGTTGTGTGCCTGGCAGTGACAGTGTTCCTGCGGTACCCGTCGGGACAACGGCACCTTCACCGGGTACTCCATACCTGTCGGTAGCCCGCGGGGAAAGCCCGAAGCTCATGGTGCAGACAGCCCTCAAGGCACTGGGTGGGATAGAATGCTTTGTCAGGCCGGACAATGATGTCATTATCAAGCCCAACATCTGTACGGCTTATCATTCATACGAATACGCCGTCACCACTAATCCCGAGGTGGTAGCGGCGCTTGTCGAGCTCTGTCTCGGCGCCGGTGCCCGGCGGGTGCGGGTGCTGGACCGGCCTTTCGGCGGTCAGGCAAAAGCAGCCTATGAGCGCAGCGGTATCGGCCCCGCGGTGAGTGCTGCCGGTGGTGAAGCCGAGATTATGACCGAGATGAAGTACCGCGAGGTGGAAATACCCCGGGGGCGTGACATCAGTAAGTGGACGATATATGGCGACGTGCTGGACGCCGATGTCCTCATCAACGTGCCCATTGCCAAAGACCACTCACTGGCCCGGCTTACCCTGGGAATGAAAAACCTCCTGGGTGTTGTCCATAACCGTAACCAGTTCCATGTTAACCTTGGCCAGCGAATTGCCGACCTGACAACAGTGGTGCAACCTTCATTGACGGTGGTTGATGCCGTGCGGATTCTCGTTGACCACGGTCCCTCCAGCGGCAGCCTGGACGATGTCAGGCTGACCAACACCGTAATCGCCAGCCATGATATCGTGGCTGCCGATGCCTACGCAGCTACCCTCTTCGGATTTACCGGTGCGGATATTCCCGCCACCCGTATCGGAGCGGAAATGGGTCTGGGAACACTGGACCTCGACAGCGTGAAGGTGGAAGAAATCAGTGTCTGAATGGTACGGTGGCGGTGGTTGATAACGGTCGTGATGTAAAGAAAGCTTCGACTGGCTGGCGGAGATGGCGG
>DUES01000009.1 GCA_011192055.1 Dehalococcoidia bacterium | reverse complement strand
GGACTATTTCTGGAGCATTGTGGAGGCGCCGGAAATATTGACAGTGCCGATAGTGGGACTGCCGCCATACGTTAACCGGGAACCGCCGCTCAGTTCAAGGTCCAGCTTTCCATTGACTTTTATTGCCGCCTGGCTGGCTCCTTTGAGGTCAATATCGGTGTCATTCAGTACAAAATCCCCCAGGTCAAGCCAGCTTGCCCCCCAGGCACTCAGCTTTGCTTTGTCCGCTGAACCTGTCAGCTCCGCCCGGCTGGCACCGGATAGTGTAAACTCTGCATCAGCAATTTTCATATTGCCATGGAGTTTACCAGCACCTGATACCTCAACCTTGGTCTTGCCAGCCTCGATATCAATATCAAGGGTACTGGCACCGGAAATGTTTACCCCAAGGTTTTCCTGCGAACTAAAACCGCAAACCCTTGCTTTTGCCGCACCGCTTAAATGCAACTTCTGAAGCAGGGGCATGGTGATGTTGACTTTCAGCATCGGCCGGGTGTGGAAATGAAACGGCTTAATCGACATTCTGAGTTTACTGCCGGACTTGTCAATATCGATATAACTGAACAGCTTTTCCCGGCCGGTTACGGAAATCTGGTACGAGTCCGACTGCGTAACGGTGACCAGAAAACAACAAGCGACTTCAATAGTCGTGAAGTCGCTGAAATCGTATTCCCTGGTGGAAATTTTACCGGTATCACTTACCGATTTTGTCAGGACAGCAATGGCTTTGTCTATCCTGTTCTCCACACGGGTGGCAGTTTCCTCAAATTTTTTCTCGGCCTTGTGCATTGCTTCCTGCGTGCCATCCCGTCCGTTTACGTTCGCTTCATTAGCGATTCTCCGTAAAATATTGCGGAACTCTATCATGTCCCGCTTGACACGTTCCTTGGCCTCTTCAGCTTCCCGCTTTAGTTCCTCGATATTAGCCATCGCAGCACCCTCTCCAGTAGTACGAATGAGCCTGAGGGTGTACCCTCAGGCTCAAAAAGTTTATGCGCCTATACTACTGACTGTCAATAATGTTGCAGGCATCTCGGGATGGTTGCCTGTTTGAGGATATCTTTATGGTGCCTGTGAAAATCCGTCCAATCACTATAATATCCCAGACCTGTTTTTAAAAATACCAGCTAAAACTGCCTGTATTCCAATACAATACCAATACTGGCCCGTATAGAAAATCTCCTTCGCTTAACCACCAATAAACCCAACGGCAGAGATTGCCGGTAACAATACCTTCAATCCACTACCCTCTTCCTCAACGGTTTCAGTTTACACGGAACAAGTTAAGACCAGATAAAGATGCGTAATGAAAGGTTACCTGCAAGTTAAGGCCAGGTTACAGATTGGTTACATTTATAAATAATGCCGCAGCCGTCCTGTGTCATTCTCACCTGCTGATGCAGTTCGAATGCAATATCTCCGAAACGCTATTCGGGTCTTGCCATAAAGTAACCAATACCAGTCCTGGTCAGAATAAGTTTGGGATGGCTGGGGTCTTCTTCAATCTTCTCCCGCAAGCGTCGGATATGCACCTTCAGGCTGTCTGCCGCTCCGGGATAGTCATCCCCCCAGACTGCTTCTGCCAGGCTTGCGTGAGTAACGGCTCGACCACCATTTTTCATGAGGTGTCCGATAATGTGGGTCTCTGTAACGGTAAGGACAATTTCCTGTCCGGCATAATGCAATTGACCGGTTGTGGAGTCCAGACGCAGTAACCCGAAGATGACCGATTCCTCCTCGCCACCGGCATGACGTCGAATCAGGGCTTTAACCCGTGCCAGGAACTCAAGTTGCCGGAAAGGCTTGGTTATATAATCGTCGGCTCCCCACTCCAGCCCCTTCACGACATCAGCCTCTTCAGACCGCACTGTCAGGATGATTGTGGGCACCTGGGAAAAAAGACGTATCTGTTTAAGCACCTCGAATCCGCTTATGTCCGGCAGTCCCAGGTCGAGAATAACAATATCGGGTGACTCCGTCTCGACCAGTTCAGCCCCCTTCTGGCCAAGCCGGGTCGAGATAAGGGTTGCTTCCGGCCAGCGTATCTGGAAAGCAAGTGAAATAGCATCCACTATCTCCTTATCATCTTCTATTAGAAGAACCTTCATTTGCTTCCTCCTCTGTACTCACCTGCTGCTGAACCGTTTCAGCCAATGGTATCGTAAATCTAAAAGTAGAGCCTTTGCCCATACTGCTGTTCACCCATATTTTTCCGTCATGCAACTCTACCAGATACTTGCTTAGAGCAAGTCCGAGGCCCAGACCACTAAGGTGTTCACGGTCACTCAGTTGCCGTTGATACGCCTGGAAAATTCGCTTCTGTTCTGACTTTGGAATACCGGGACCGTTATCCTTGACCTCTACCAGTAAAGAACCGTCCTGCGTTCCGGCTTTCAATATAATTTTACCACCCTCATGTGTAAACTTGGATGCGTTAATCAACAGGTTCTGTACAACCTGTCGCAAGCGGTCAGCATCAGCCCACACAGGCGGCAGAGAACCGGGGAGTTTTGCTGTCAGGGACTGGCCTGCCGCAGAGGTAACCACTGCCATTCCTTCACATACCCGGCGCAGCAGCGGCAGTACATCAATCGACTTCCTGTCTACCTTCAGAGCACCTATCTCAACACGGGCCAGGTCAAGGAGTTCATCGATACGGTTGCTCAGGTTGGTAGCACCACGGTGTATGTTTTCGGCAATGCTCATCCAGGGTTGCTCACGAAGCTCACTGAAGAGAAGTTCACTGGATGAAAGTACCGGGGTCAACGGCGTTTTCAGTTCGTGTACCAGTGCCCTGGTGAATTCTATTCGCCGTCGCACCTCCTCCTCGAGTTCCATGCGCAGCTTTCTTTCTTCTTCATAGGCTTCTTCCAGTTTTGTTTGAGCCCGTTCAAGCTCGGTAATATCCATTGAATGACCCAGCACAGCTCGTCGGCCCTGGTACTGGACGGAAGAGACACCTTCCAGCATCCACCGTATCTGCCCATCGGGCAGGACAATCCGGTAGCGGTAAGGTTCAGTGCGCTCACCTTTAAGTATCTTGATTGCACTATCCCTGACCATTGCTCTATCTTCGGGAAAGACCAGGTTCATCGACTCAACACCAATAAGTTCGTCCGGCTGGCCTCCCGTAATACCCCGGAAATTATCATTAATAAACTGGAAATTCCCATCCTGGATAATAAACAGGCCTATCGGCGTGCTGGTGCGGAAGATACGCAACAGTTCACCTTCACGCAGGTACTCGTTCTCAGCCGTCTCCAGCTCGGCTACTCTCTGCGTCAGTTCGGTGATATCCTGCCGGGCTTCAGCAAGCTCTTCCAGCAGTTGTTTTTTTGTCTTTTGCTCGTTCTTCATTGGTTATATCAAATACCCGTCCGGTACACTTCGTAGTACTGCCTTTCTGAGTAACAACAGTGTTACCGGATATCCCTGATACAGGTTATCAGAATTACTAATTCTAACGTGGCACACGGACTACGTCAAACTGTCCCTCAAACCCTTGATATACGCCGCGACGTCAAACGATGACAGTATTCCTTCTTCCGTTATTATACCTGTTACCATCTTCATCGGCGTGAAATCAAACCGGTATTCACAGGCTGTAACTCCGGGCGGAAGTCCGGATACACCGGCTACTTGCGGCGACTTGATATACTCCAGGTCTACATTCTCACGGGTCAGCTCAGCGTCAAATTTGAGAGTATCACATAAAACATAGACAGGAACTCCGGCAGCAGCACTGATAACGGCTAACTGGTAGCTACCGGCAGCATTAACCACTCCTTCACGACATACCGTATCGGCACCCAAAACCAGCATACCAGCCTGAGTTATATGCGCCGCCGCAGCAGCATCGTCAATCAGCATGACCGGTACGCCATATCCCCCTAGCTGCCGGGCGGTCTCTTTTCCATCCTCACCGGAGCCTGAACCCGTTACCACTATCCTGATATTCTTTCGTCTCGAAGCGACCTGTTGCAGAGCAGCTACTACCGTCGAACTGTAGCTGTGTGTCATTATTGCAGTACCGTTACCAGTCAGTTCCAGGGTATTTCCGGCAATCTTCCCTATAGCCCGCAGCGAATCAGCGACCATCTCATCCGCAGTGGACATAGTGAAGCTCCGTAACGAATTTATTTCCAGTTCAACTGTTCGCTCCGTAATTATCCTTATCATGCGCTGGGCAATATTACGTATTGGCGCCATGGACGGACGGGCCTCTTTCAGCGCCCGGACTATTTCCCGTTGCTCTTGAAGAAATCCATCAGCGTCATCAGCCTGACTACACTCGGCAGCCTTCTTCAGGACGGCCATCGCCCGGTGCGCCAGTTCAATAGCACCGTGACTGCGGTCATCCCGTATTGCATCCAACAGGCTGGAAATCTCTTTACTGATTGTCATTTCCATACCCGGCTTTATAACATTGCCAGCAGGCTCATCATAGCCGTCGACCAGATAATGTCTACCGGCAGGCTGTACCTGGCGGAGGAATCGAAGAGCAGGCCAGCCCTGGCGGCAAACTCGGGGTCTTTCTTCCAGAGCAGCAGTACTACCTGCACACGTGGAAACGGGGTGAGTCTTATCGAAGCGTCACCGTACACTTCCTGTTCACCACCAAGCTTCCTTCCCCGCTCAAGAAAAGCAGAAACATCAGTACCGTACTTTTCAGCAATATTATCAAGAGGAAAGACGTGTGTGCCTCTTTCGTATATATCACCGCCACCCATTTCACCCGGCTTGACCAGCTTACCGGTGAAGGGAACGTCACGAGCGGATATCAGGTACCACAGCGCAGACAATCTGGCATGGCCCGTCAGCCGTTCGAGCCAGGAGTCAATCACCACAGAACCGCCTGATATATGCCTGTCCCTGACAGATACAGAAATGTCCCTGGAGAAAATCCTGAGCCTGAAACACCCCGCCGAGTGGTCAAAGTCTGCGGCAGCCCGTCGGCATACGTCTCCAGGTTCCAGTCCGGTCAGGACATCCCAGGCATGTTTTTCACCATTTTGCATTATGTCAGACATAGGATAATACTACCACGAATGGTAGAGTGACTCTATCACGTTAGCGGTGTTATCGCGAAATAACCACCTGATTTATAAGGTGCAGATAATCCCTGCCAGTAACTGCCCATCACACCGTTTTGGGGTGTCCAGAGGGGTGAAATCCCTCTGGAACGGGGGTCCAAGGGGGTGTCCCCCTTACTCTCCAATACACAAAGCAAGTCCACGAACAAGATTGCTTCGCTGCGCTCACAATGACAAAGCAGTCTTAAGTTTTATGCCCGTAACAACCGCACGAAATACCGCTTGCCTCTCTGGAGCACCGCTTCGCCCGGTTCTACCTGGACATCGACACCTGATACAGTCTCACCATCAAGCCGGACACCACCCTGCTGCACGATGCGGCGTGCTTCACCTTTGCTCTTGCACAGGTTGGTAGCGATTAGCAGGTCGATGATATTCGTAGACTCTTTTAGCGGGAAGGTAGGCATGTCCGTAGGGAATTCCCTTGCCTGATGCACCTGCTCGAAGTGGGCTGCCGCGGTATCGGCGGCAGCGCTGTCATTAAAAGCATCCACGATTTCCCAGGC
>DUES01000089.1 GCA_011192055.1 Dehalococcoidia bacterium | reverse complement strand
TTTCGCAGCTTGAATAGTTCCGCGTTAATCAGTCTAGTCACCACTCTCACCGCCCGTTAGCTGCAGGAATACACTCTCCAGACTGGCGCCATGACTCACCAGTTCAGATGCAAAGATGTTTTGTCCGGCAAGAGCAGCATTCACGCGTGATGCACTCTCTCCGGGGGTACTGACAACAAGGTAATCATTCTCTACCTTTACAGAAGTGACCCAGGACAAATCACCAAGAATAGCCGCAGCCTGCTCCGGGTTATCCACACTGACTCGCAGTGTCTGGCCCCGGGTTAATAACTCCTGCATTGGTGCGCAGGCAATCATAACACCTTCCTTTACTATGGCTACCCGGTCGCACACCTGCTCGACCTCGTGGAGCAGGTGGCTGCAGAGAAAGACAGCCCTGTTCTCGTGTGCCAGCCTGGGAATCAAATCGCGCACTTCCTTGTTACCGGCAGGGTCAAGTCCGCTCGCCGGTTCATCGAGGATTATCAGTTCCGGGTCCCGTAACAGGGTCGACGCAATACCCAGTCGCTGCTTCATTCCCAGGGAGTAATTTCTGTATTTATCCCTGGCGCGGTCCGCCAGGTTAACCCGCTCCAGCACCTCGTCTATTTTCTCCTGAGGAATATCTCCGATAGCCCTGGCAAGTGCTTCCAGGTTATCCCGGCCGGACAGGTAAGGATAAAAAGCAGGTGCCTCGACTACTGCCCCCACACGCCTGAGCACAGCCCACAGGTTACTTTTCAGGTTGAGACCAAAAAGTTCGATAGTACCTGCCGTGGGGGCAATCAGACCCAGTATCATACCGACTGTTGTGCTCTTGCCGGCACCATTTGGTCCCAGGAACCCGAAGACCTCACCCCGGTGAAGCTCCAGGTTAAGGTCTTTTACAGCGGTCAGTGTGCCGAATCGCTTGGCTAGGCCAGTGGTACGCAGGATTATACCATCGCCGTTCTGCGAATCAGTCTGCACGTTACTGTTGGTCTGACTTGTCATAGATTACCTTCATGCTATCGAACTGGCACCAATCAACAGGTTCTATAGTAATCTTTACAGTATCTTACGTCAAGGAACGCCTGAATACTTTCACCAAATGAAGGTAATACATCCCGCAATCATCACAATCACCATAATACAAAATGTTGCAGGGGGCGTAATTCGTCTCCAGGACACAGGCAGTATGAATATGAAGATTACAGGTCCATAGCTGCGTGGTAGCTTTGCAGTGACCGAACTTCCGATTCACCAAAGCAATAGGCTTCTATGCCTTTAACAGCAGCCCTTGCAGCAGCAAGGGTCGTAATGTAAGGTACTCTGTACTTTATGGCAGCTTTCCGTATGTATGAATCGTCATACATGCTCAGTTTACCCGCCGGTGTATTGATTATCAGCTGTATCTCTTCACTTCTGATAGCATCGGTGATATTTGGTCTTCCCTCGTGCTCCTTGAGGATGGGTTCCGAGGATATACCCAGTCCTGCCAGATATGTATGCGTACCCGCAGTAGCCCTTATCTTAAACCCGAGGCTGGCGAACTGGTTCGCTACCTCACCTGCCGCCTTGCGGTCCTGCTCCGAGACCGTTATCAGTACGGTGCCTTCGGTTGGCAGTATCGTGATTGCCTCCTGCGCTTTCCAGAACGCCAGCCCGAAGGTGCCTGCAATACCCAGTACTTCGCCGGTTGACTTCATCTCAGGTCTGAGCAACGGGTCTGTTTCAGGGAACATATTGAAAGGAAAGACCGATTCCTTTACACCGAAGTGCCGTATCGGCTTTTTCTTCAAATTGAGGTCTTTTATCTTCTTACCTAAAATGAGCTGGGTGGCAAGCCGCGCCATCGGGATAGCACAAATCTTGGAAACCAGGGGAACAGTGCGTGAGGCACGCGGATTAGCCTCTATCACGTAGACCACGTCTTTACAGATAGCGTACTGCATATTCATAACACCAACGACCTTTAGCTCACTGGCAATGCGCCGCGTATACTCCTCAATTGTCTTGATATGCTTCTTTGGTATACTCACCGTTGGAATCACACATGCGGCATCACCGGAATGGACACCGGCATACTCGATATGCTCCATTATTGCCGGAATAAAAACGTCTTCACCGTCGGACAGGGCATCAGCCTCTGTTTCGATAGCGTTCTCAAGGTAGCTTTCTATAAGGATAGGACGGTCCGGCGTAACGGCAACAGCAGCGGTTACGTACATTCGCAGTTCAGCTTCATCATGGACAATCTCCATGCCACGTCCGCCGAGAACATACGATGGCCGTATAATAAGCGGATATCCGATACGGCCGGCAACAACCAGTGCTTCGTCCAGGTTGATAGCTGTGCCTGATTCCGGCATCGGGATACCGTGCTTTTTCATCACCTCGTTGAACCGTCCGCGGTCGGAGGCAATATCGATTGATTTTACCGATGTGCCAAGTACGTTAACTCCCGCTTCTTCCAGTTGAGCAACAATATTCAGCGGAGTCTGGCCGCCAAACTGTGCAATGATACCAATCGGCTTCTCTTTCTCATAAATACTGAGAACATCTTCAACCGTCACCGGCTCGAAGTAGAGTTTGTCCGATGTATCGAAGTCGGTTGAGACTGTCTCGGGGTTACAGTTGACCATTATCGACTCGTAGCCCTCATTCCTCAGGGTATCAGCGGCATGGACACAGCAGTAATCGAATTCTATTCCCTGTCCAATCCGTATCGGACCGCTGCCAAGGACTATGGCTTTCTGTCTTGTGCT
>DUES01000088.1 GCA_011192055.1 Dehalococcoidia bacterium | reverse complement strand
GTCAACAATGTCGGCGGCAGCTCCTTCAGTAAACCGGAGGATGTCTCCCCCGATGTCTGGAACGATCATATGGTGCTCAATCTCAATACCACCTTTTACTGCTGTGCCGCCGCCGGTAAGGTAATGATTGCACAGAAAAGCGGCAAGATAATCAACATATCCTCGACTGCCAGCATCAAAGGCGAGCCGATGATGGCTCCTTATGCGGCGGCTAAAGCAGGCGTTATCAGCCTGACCAAGAGTCTTGCCCTGGCCTGGGCGCAACACAATATCAATGTCAACTGTATTGCCCCCGGAAAAATTGCGTTACCGGACCACCCTCTTGAAGGTATCAGTGAGGAGGAATACGAAAAACAGAAAAAAGCCGGGGCAACCGCCGACGGCACGCCGGTACTGCCGTTACAGCTTCCAGGTAAGCCTGAAGATGTTGCCCATCTGGCTCTCTTTCTTGCCTCGGCGGCATCGGACCTTATTACGGGCGAGATCCTGGTAATCAGGGGGGCAGAGTTTGCGTCTGTTTATATTTAGTCACTCTGCTAAGGACTACTGGAGAAATGGAGGCGGCTTGAATGTCTGTATTTGAATTGCAGGATAAGATTGCCATTGTTACCGGCGGTGCCGGTGGTATCGGCTCATCAATCGCTATGGAGTATGCCAGGGCTGGGGCAAATGTTGTTGTGGCCAGCCGTAACCAGGAAAAACTGGACAAGGTTGCCGCTGAAATCAGGGCTCTCGGCAGGGAATCACTTGCCATCGCCACCGATGTCAGTGTCCCGGAGCAGGTGGACAATTTGGTCAAACAGACAGTGGACAGGTTTGGCCGGCTTGACATTATGGTCAGTTGTGCCGGTGGTGCCCTCCACATTAAGAAACCGGAGGAACTCACTCCCGACGAATGGAATGCCGGCATTGCCCTCAATCTTACTGGCACCTTCCTCTGCGATATTGCTGCCGGCAAGGTAATGATGGAGCAGAAAAGCGGCAAGATAATCAATATCTCCTCGACTGCCGGAATTAATCTCAATCCGAGTATGATTCACTATGCGGCGGCTAAAGCAGGCGTTATCAGCCTGACCAAAAGCCTGGCTTTGGTGTGGGCGCAGCACAACATCAATGTTAATTGTGTAGCACCCGGTTTCACCGCCACCGAAGGAATCAGGCGCATGGGGATGGTTCCCCCTGATAAAAAAAAGGACGGTACACCAATACCGCCTTTGCTGCGTATCCCCGAACCAGAAAATATTGCCGACCTGGCGGTCTTCCTTGCCTCAGCAGCATCTGACCATATTACGGGCGAGCTCTTTGTAATCAGGGCAGCATTCCCAATGGAACGTTAACGTATATGTGTCCGGCACTTGTCATGTGCCAGGCATCGATGGTTATATTTGCAGTCAGCTTCGCAGTGGATTGAGTTGGGGACACCAATCTTATATCCATAATTATTTTGTAAAGGAGGGGTATATCGTGGCAAATGAAATAAACCAGGAAGAAAAGTGGGAGTTCGGCAGCCTTGAGTGGTGCCAGTTCGCCGGTGGAATAGGTGTGAAACTCCTGAACGAAGCTAACCTGGACCTCAGCAAGTACCAGTGGGGTTTCAGCGAGGAGTACACACATATACCTGAGCGACTTCTGGCCGGACGTGAAAAGGCGGGTTTCCATTTCATGATTAAGGACGGTAAGGTCAGCGGCGGCGCGTCTTTACCGGAAGATTGCCTGGCTCTACCCGGTTTTCACGTTTCCATCGAGTGGGCGCTGATAGCACATGCCTCGGCTGTTATATACGACCTGGCGGGTCAGGGAAAGCGGGGGGCTGACGCGGCTGTACTGAACGCGGAACTGGAAGCAGCAGGATACAGTCCGAAGATATCCACTGAGAAGGCCACTGAGAAGAGAGAGCGACGCTGTCCGGTGTGCGGTTCACCCGATCACGACCGCGAGCATTGCCCCGTCTGGCCTCCCGGTATCGGGGAGGCACTCTCAGTTGACGCTGATAAGGGAGGCGGACTCCACAACCTGACCGCCAAACGACTCAGGCGCTCACCGGAACTGGATGACCTGCCCGAGACAGCATATCGTGTGCCCGTCTTCACGCAGATGACGGACGAACAAAAAGAACGATTTATTAAATTACTGGGCAGGTAGATAGAACCGCCGTCTGGTACTGTGAAGCTACACTGCAGCGCAGGTAACATAAATACCAGTCTTTTGAATAGTTGACACTGATAGTACCTATGACAGATATTGATTTAGCACGATTGCACACGGCTCGTTAACAAGTTTCACGATATGGTCAATCGTGAACTTCGGCGGTTGCAGAGTTATTCACCGAAGATAGAGAGGCGGGTCTTGGTACCGGCAGTGCAATAAAGGCTGCGATACGATACGTGCGGTTTTATACCGGAGCAGGTATGATACGAGAAACGGCATTTCTTGTTCTTTTCCGTCCCCGGTTACCCTCTTATGGACTGGAAGTATATAAAATCAGGGAATAGTAACTTGTTAGTTAGTTGTTGATTAATAATTCTGGCCTGTCCGGATATCAAGTTATATTCTGCAAGTAGAATATCGGCTGATAGCGAACTAAATTTGAGGGAGTTCTTATCTTCATGTTTGCACCTGACGTCATCGGATTAGGTATAGCTGTTGTGGACGTAGTGCTTAGTCTTGAGCGTATGCCCCGCTGGGATGATCCCGGTATGGTGAGTGGTTTCGCACTCGCTGATGGCGGGCCGGCTGGTACGGCCTGTGCGGTGGCTGCAACACTTGGTGTACGAGCAGGATTTATCGACACGGTTGGTAACGATGAAATGGCAGCGAGGAAACTGCATTCATTGGAGCATGCAGGCGTGGATATCAGTCATATAATCAGCCGCGAGGCTCCAGAGGACCATGTCGTTATTGTCTATGTGCAAGAGAAGACCGGCGAACGATATTTCTCTTTCTTGCGCGGATTTCTGTCACAATCAGTACAACCGGAAGAATTGGACCGCGACTATCTGACCTCTGCCCGGTACCTCCACCTGGATGGTTGCCACCCGAAGGCTGCGTTGCAGGCGTCCCGCTGGATGCACGGGGCAGGTAAGAGTGTAGTCCTCGATGCAGCGTCAACCAGTCAACCTGTTCCCGAATATATGCAGGCATTAGTAGCTGAAACAGATGTGTTGATCTGCGGTTCAGGCTTCGGTACTATGTTGACCGGACACCGGGACCTCTGGCAGTCCGGACGGGCACTCCTTGATATTGGACCGCATATCGTCGTTCAGACCGAAGGCGTAAACGGCAGCTACACCGTCAGCCCGGACGACCAGTTTCATACCCCCGCCTTTGAAGTCGACGTGATAGATACCACTGGTGCTGGTGACGTATTCCACGGTGCCTACCTGGTCGGTCTCGTACGAGGCTGGGACCTGAGGAGGATTGCCACCTTTGCCTCGGCAGTCGCTGCCATACACTGTACCACACTGGGCAACAGGAAGGGCATTCCCAGCATGCAAGAAGTGGAAGAGTTCCTTCGGGAACGCGGGTAACGAAAATAAACACCACAGGAGGCATTTATGAACAGGTTGGGAATTAACAATACGTACTGGGGAACCGACTTCACAGCGAGTGTCGAAGAATATGACCGCAGAATCTTGCGGGCGGCCAGGCTTGGATTCGATCTCCTGTCTTTCTCGCAGGATGTTCCTCTCGCTCTATCGAAATCTGAGCAGCAGAGACTGCTGGACACGGCTGAAAGAGAGAACGTGAAGCTCAACTACCTTGGTGGTTTGGGCCCGGACCAGGATATCTGTTCTGATTCTGCTGAGACCCGGAGAAATGGTATTGAACATCTTAAGAATCTTGCCCGTAAGCTGGCGGATATGCAGGAGGGGGCAGAACTTGCAGGAGCTATTACCGGAGTGAGACGGGATTCGCTCCGTGGAAGAGAAAAGGAACAGTGCTGGGAGTATTGCGTTACCAGCATGAAAGAGGCAATCAAAGAGGTCGAAAACTGTGGTGTTATTTTCAGTATAGAAGTCTTGAACCGTTTCGAACATTTTCTTATCAATACCTGTGACGAAGCACTCCGATTTGTTGAAGAGGTGGACAGCCCCAACCTGAAGATATTGCTGGATACCTATCATATGAATATCGAGGAAGATAGTCTTGGCGGTGCCATCATCAAAGCCGGAGACAATCTCGGTCTTTTCCATATTGGTGAATCCAACCGGCGACCCCCGGGAAACGGGCATATCCCGTGGGACGAAGTCGTCAGTGCCCTGAAGCAGATAGACTACCAGGGGGACACCGTGATGGAGCCTATAGTCCTGCCGGGAGGTGTCATAGGCAATGTATTCGCGGTCTGGCGAGATTTGACCGGTGGAGATACTCTCGATGAAGCAGCCAGGAAGGGGCTGGAATTCTATAAAGGAAAACTTGCTTCCGTATAGCCTGAAAGTTGACTGCCGGGAGTTCCGGGGGAGTTTCTTACATGAGGTGTCGTGACAGGAAGAATAATTGGAGGAGTTATGTTAAGTTTTGACAAGTATCGCATAGTTGACCTTAGTCCGAGAATGGTTGCCAGGATAAAAAGACTAAATGGAGATATTGAGGAAGGAAATAAGGATGTAACCGGACTGCCGTGGGTTCTTGAAGAGGGCGTAGCCGGATATGATAATACACTGTATAGCTGGGTGGGAGGATGGCAGAATGATGAAGTCTGGCCATACAGGATCAGCGGCCATTTTGGTTCTCACACAGAAGGCGGCAAAGGTCACATCGACCACTGGGAAGGGATTCCTGACAATATGATAGGTCTTTGGGAATATCCTATTGAGACCTTTATGGGGCCGGCAGCGGTCTGCAATTTTGAAGCGTTAAAACCTGTAGAAACAAAGGGTGAAAAGGGAGAAACCGTATTACGGGGACAGGCGATAACACCAACTCATTTATCCAATGTTGAGAAGGGTGATATCGTTCTGATGTGCAGTCCTTACAGGGACAATGAACAACCATATCTTCCCGCTGAAACTACAGAGTGGCTGGCAAAAAAGGAAATCAAGATGCTGGCTGTTGAGATGCCCGGTGTAAAGTGGGAAACAAATGGAGCCGCACCGCAGCCGAATAACTCGCCTACTCATAGAAATATGTTGACTAACAATATCCCGATAACCTATCCACTGGTAAATATCCATACGTTAAAGAAAGACAGGGTCTTCTATATAGGTCTGCCGCTTAATGTCGAACGCATGGACGCTACATGGATAAGGGCAATCGCTCTGG
>DUES01000087.1 GCA_011192055.1 Dehalococcoidia bacterium | reverse complement strand
CTTCTGCTGGGCAATCTCAGGCTGGTCGAGGACAGGAAACTTGTGCTGAATGGCCTGGACAGCGAGGCCGAGCGACTTCGCGAGCAGGGCAAGACAGCGATGTTTCTCGGTACGGATGGTAAGGCAGTTGGCGTTATCGCAGTAGCTGACACACTTAAGCCTGATGCTGCGGAGGCTGTGGCACGACTGCACCGCATGGGTATCTCGATAGTGATGCTTACCGGCGACAACCAGCGCACTGCTGAAGCTATCGCCCGGGAAGCAGGTGTCGACCGGGTTGTTGCCGAAGTGCTGCCGGACAGAAAAGCCGAGGAAGTGAAAAACCTTCAGGCTGAAGGGAAGGTAGTAGCAATGGTCGGTGATGGTATTAATGATGCACCGGCACTGGCACAGGCAGATGTTGGTATTGCCATTGGTACAGGTACCGATGTTGCCATGGAAACGGGCGATGTTACGCTTATCAGGGGCGATTTAAAGGGGATAGTCACTGCAATATCATTGAGCCGGAGCACCGTCCGGACGATAAAACAAAACCTGTTCTGGGCTTTTGCCTACAATACGCTGCTTATCCCGGTTGCTGCCGGGGTGTTATACCTTGTCTTCGGACAGAGTGGTGTGCCGTCCGGGGCACGGTTTATGCTGGGCGACTACGGGTTCCTGAATCCAATCCTGGCAGCGGCAGCGATGGCGGCCAGTTCACTGACGGTACTGTCCAATTCACTCCGATTGCGCCGGTTCCGGCCAGTGCAATTTGAGCATATTGCACAATTACAGCCTGCCATTACGGTGGGAGAAGAAACTGGAGGAGGTGCACCAATGGCTATTGACCCGGTTTGTCACATGGAAGTGGAAGAGAGTTCGGCTGCGGCCACGTCCGAGTATAAGGGGGAGAAATACTACTTCTGCGCTGTCGGATGCAAAAAGGCATTTGACCAGGACCCGGAGAAATACCTGGCGGCTGAAAGCTAGTCCGGCTTGAGATTGTATCGCTCGCAATGACAAACCCAAAGTTGTCACTGCGAGGAGCGTCAGTGACGAAGCAGTCTCTGTACACTCGTGAGATTGCTTCGCTTTGCTCGCAATGACGGGTACTTGCACAGGCAACCTGAGAGCAATTACAAAACAAGGTACTGTAGTGCCCCGACAACACGACTCATTCTAAGGTGCAAATTACGTCTGCCGGTAACTACCCTTCACACCGTTTTGGGGTGTCCCCCTTGCTATCCGGCACAAACACAAAGTGTCACTGCGAGGAATGCCAGCGAGGAAGTAATCTCTGTCCACCTGCGAGATTGCTTCGCTTTGCTCGCAATGACGGGTGGAATATATAAATGCCTTGTGACTCAGCTTAATCTCTGCAGATAGCGGTGTGCCCCAAGCGCTGCTTTAGCACCCTCACCGGCGGCAATCACTATCTGTTTCTCGGGCACATCAGTAACATCTCCGGCGGCGAAAAGCCCTGGTAGAGCAGTCTCGCACGAGCGGTTGATTGATATCTCCCCCGCCTTATTAAGTTCAAGAATATCCTTCACAGATTCGGAGTTAGGTATCAGGCCAATCTCAATAAAGACACCGGTAACATCAAGTCGCTTTTCCTCACCGCTTTTACTGTCCTTGATAACTATTCCATCGACAAGCGGGTCACCCTCGATTCTCACCGTCTCATATTCCGTATAGACATTGAGTTTCTCACCCTCGGTTAGCTGGTTGGTAAGAACCGGGTCTGCAGTCAGTGGCGTCAGCGAAACCAGGTCAACGTGCTCGGCTATCTTTTCCATGTCCAGTACAGCCTCGACCGCCGAGTTGCCCCCACCGACCACGGCTACTCTCTGACCGGTAAAAATCGGGCCGTCACATATAGCGCAGTAGGTGACGCCCCTTCCGCCCAGCTCTTTTTCTCCGGGTACGTTGAGCATCCTCGGTTTCTTCCCGGTAGCCATGATTACGGCCTTTGACTGGTGCCGGTCTCCATTCTCCAGCACGGCCTCGTAGCCGCCGTTCGCTTTTACGATTTGAGAAATCCTGTCGCCAATCTTCTGGTCGATAGGGAACTGGTCTACCTGGGACTGGAACTTGCTGATAAGTTCCGGAGCTTCAATGAACTGGTAACCAAGGTAGTTTTCGATACCGAGGGTCCAGTTCATCTGGCCGCCGATATCCTGGCTGATAAGCACAGCATTCAGTTGCTTGCGGGCAGCGTAGACAGTTGCAGCCAGACCTGCCGGTCCGCCACCAATTACCATCAAGTCATACACGACTACCTCCTTTAGCTGGAGCTATTCGAGATAAGATCGTAATACAGCTTAATCCTGGTGTTATTTTGCCAGTAATTCGTCGATTTTACCCTGATTAAACCCTACTATTGCTTCGTTATCAATGATAATTACCGGGACACCCATCTGGCTTGTCTTTTCGACCATTTCCCTGGCTTTTTCCCGGTCTCTGGCAACATCGTATTCAGTGTAGGAAAAACCTTTCCGCGAAAGATACTCTTTCACCCTGTGGCAGTAGGGTCAGGTAGGGGTAGTGTAAATCAATATTTCCTTGTCCGCCATACTTCACCTCATATTCCAGTATTCGTACTGTCAGTTTTCTTCGTGAACGTGCTCGCCCACCATCGGGTTACCGCATACCGGGCAGCAAGCTACCAGCGCAACCTGACAGTCAGGACATTGCCCTGGTTTCTCAAATTCCCTGCCGCATTCCGGACAAACATATTTTTCATCTGCCATCGGACCAGCCTCCTTGCATTGCTTGCGACACGACAATCCTTGTAATATGTAGTTATAATACATTCATTATACCATTTATGTCTCACGGAGCAGTGTATAATAATGTCCCAATTTCCCCTTTGTCTTCTTAGTATTTGCCGTAATCCGCTAGTGACAGGGCTAATGTCAAGCCCATTTGAGATACTGGAGATATGCATTGGCTGAGACTGGTAAACTCCATATCCTGAAAAACTCCTCTATTTTCTCCGTCCTGAGCGAGGACGAACTCACCGTACTGGCTGACCTGGCCAATTACCGTGACCTGGAGTCTGGGGAGTACATTTTCAGGGAAGACGATGCTCCGGAACGCTTCTACGTCATCGCTGAAGGCAGCATAAAAGTAGTCAAACATTCCTCCCTGGGGAAAGAGTTTATTATTGCCTTCTTTGGTCCCGGTGAGATATTCGGCGAGGTAGCTGTTTTTGAGAACAGACCCTATCCTGCGTCGGCGCAGGCAGTTGCCAGTACCAGTGTGCTGGGTATCAGGCGGGATGATTTCCTGGCTTTCCTTTCGGGGCGTCCCCAGGTAGCATTGAAGATTATTAATATCCTCGGGGGAAGGTTGCGTGATGCGCAGAGCCGGCTCCGTGATTTTGCCGGGGAACGTGTTGAGCAGCGAATCGCCAGTGTCCTGGTGATGCTATCCTCAAAGCTTGGCGATACACTCCCGTTTACGCGGCAGGAGATAGCTGACATGGCCGGGACTACTACCGAGACGGCAATCAGGATAATGAGCCAGTTGAAGAGTCGCGGTATTGTCAGTTCTGTCCGTGGAAAGGTTATTGTCCTGGATACCGAGAAACTCCGGCTTCTTAGTGAAGGTTACCCGAAGGTATAGCAGCGGGGATACACCCGCCGAGTCTTTTCCGGATGCCGCAGTTCCACTATTCAACACACCAGTATGATGTATATCATATTGCACGCTATCTAAACGGTGTAGTATTAAATAAGATTGAGTGGTATATACGGGGAGGTGAACGTAATGACGATAAAGTGTCCCGGACAGGATATGAGGAATTTGAGAGTGTCATTGCACAAGTGCCCTGAGTGCGGTACTGAAGTTGAGATATTCTCCGATGAGATGAGGGTTAAGTGTCAGAAGTGCGGCACCAAGGTATACAAGGAGAGAGTCCCGGCGTGTATTGACTGGTGCGCTTCCGCGCGTGAGTGCCTCGGTGAGGAGAGGTGGAAGGAACTGCGCGGCGAAGGGTAGGGAGATAAAGAGTGGTTATTGAAAGCATACCGAAGATAGCAGGTATGGCGTATGCACTGATTGCTACTATTCTGGTGAGCATGTTGTTGCGTCGTGGGAAGTTTAGTAAGAAACTCGGGTATGCATTTCTGGTTGTTTCCACGCTTTTTGGTTTCCTGGTTTTTGCCCCCATGCTGCCGCTTCAGTTCCAGACAGTTATACTTGGAAATGTAAAACAATTGGGAGTTCCGCTGGCACTGGCAATTATCGTTCTCATTGTATTCATTGTGTTAGTATTCATATCTGGTCGGGCATTCTGCGGGTATGTGTGCCCCATCGGGGCATTGCAGGAGTTGCTCTACAGGATACCATCAAGAAAACTCAGAATTGGAAACAAGGCAGTCCCTATCGGTTTTCATTATATGTTCCTTGTTGTTTTCGTCATCTCGGCACTGACATTATCGATTGGGCTGCTGAAATACCTGGGCGTCAGAGATTTCTTCTACCTGAATACGGCATCAGTTTTCTTCTATGTCTTTCTGGGTATATCAGTTGTATCGGTCTTTGTCTACCGCCCTTTCTGCCGCCTCACCTGTCCGTATGGAGCATTGCTTTCTCTGGCAGGTATCAGAAGCCGTTACAGTCTGAAACGAAACGAGAACTGCATTGACTGCGGGAAATGCGAGAAAGTATGCCCTACGCATGAGGCCGGGAGAAAAGACCTGAAGCAGGAATGCTACCTTTGCCAGAGATGTATATATGTATGTCCGAGCAGTGCTATCGAGTATACCCGGAGGCAGGATATTAATAGTAAAAGAGAACCGTCTGCTGACCTCAGCACTGGTGCAGTTTCGGAGGAGAAAGGACAAGCAGCCAGAGCCCCTGTCCAATAGTGGCATAGAAAAAGGTAAGGAGTTGATGGGAGGAGGTAAAAGATGACAATAAAAACAACAAGAAAAATTGTACACATTGACGAGGACAAGTGCACCGGGTGCGGTATCTGTATTCCGTCCTGTGCCGAGGGTGCCCTCCAGATTATCGATGGTAAGGCGAAACTGGTAAGCGAGAAGTTTTGTGACGGCCTTGGGGCCTGTCTTGGGAAGTGCCCTGAAGATGCGATTACGGTTGAAGAACGGGTAGCGGATGGTTTCGACGAAGAACTCGTAAAGGAGCACCTTGCCAGCCACCAGCAGGTAGAGGAGACGTTGCCCTGCGGATGCCCGGGGAGTTCGGTCGTACAGTTCGAGGAGCGGACGGCAACAGCCACGCCGCAAGCGGAAACTGATAATCTTCCCTGTGGCTGCCCCGGGAGCACTGTAGCACAATTTGACGAGCGGACAGCAACAGTAGTCCCGGAAAGTGATATACCGCAACAGTCCATGCTGAGACACTGGCCGGTACAGATGACGCTGGTACCACCGAGAGCGCCATTCCTGCAGGGGACGGATCTGCTGCTGACGGCACAGTGCGTTCCGTTTACTTATGCCGGTTTCCACCAGGACTTTCTCAGGGACCACAGCCTGCTTATAGCCTGTCCCAAGCTGGATGATTTCCAGGCGCATCTCCGGAAACTGACCGATATCCTGAGCCAGTCGGACATCAGGAGTCTGACGGTGGTACGCATGGAAGTACCCTGCTGCTCCGGCCTGGTGCACATGGCGCAAAAGGCAATCGAGGCCAGCGGGAAGAACATACCACTCAGGGAAGTAACAATAGGCGTAAGGGGTGAAGTGCTTGCTTAGACCCGTTGTAATCAGGCGGAAATCAGTGAATTTTAATGCCGAAACTGTTTGAGAGATTTAACAGCAAAAAGACAAAAGATGCCAGGATACTGGTCGATTTTGTGGGTGTTTTCTGCCGGGAGAACCACCAGTATGAATCGAAAAGCCTCTTTCCCGGTGAGGATGAAGCCATGCGACAGGTAGCAGGTGACAGACCTCTGCTGTTGTGCCCGGACTGTCGTAAGCTGCTCTATCACGGCGTTGTTAAGCTGCTCCAGTGTCCCTACGACCCCAAACCCATGTGCAAGAAGTGTGAGACACACTGCTATGCCTCCGGTTACCGTGAAAAAATGCGGGAAGTAATGCGTTTTTCCGGCCTTTATATGGTGAAACACGGTCGACTGGACATGCTGTTTCATTACTTTTTTTGAGGAAGGTTACACAGGGCTTCCTGCACAGGCACCCGGACTATTCCTTAGACGTAATTACAGTATTGACAGGCAGATGGCTTTGGACTACTATTGCGGGGCAAACTATCGAATCTATTGTTTCCCGGTGGATACTAACGTCTTCAAGCAGGATAAATCCGGTGAGTAAGGAGGTGGATTATGCAGTTCCAGGATATATTAAAAACCGCAGCATCCGAGGGGAAAGAAAAGCATGTTCCGGCCATTGAAATCGGAAAGGGGAAAGGCGAAGGCGGAGCTGATATTGTCCATGTGGTGGTAGGTAAAGAGACGCCCCATCCCAATACTGTTGAGCACCACATTGACTGGATTGAGCTGTTCGGGGTCAAGCAGGGCGGACAGGTAATAAACCTCGGCCGGGCTACCTTTGCTCCTGCCTACACTAATCCCAATGCCAGGTTCCAGGTACCGGTAACCGAGTTCACAGCTTTCTGTGCCCTTGCTTATTGTAATGTACACGGTGTCTGGAGCGAATGCCTGGAAGTATGAGTTGGTATTGAGAGCAACTGCTGCCGTGAAAATAGCCGGTTGCAGTGATACCCCCCCTATAAATCCGGGGAAATACGTGAGTTTGTGTGGCTTATTGCTAAGCTTGAGGTCGCCGTGGAATTGAACTGAGAGAAAATACGCTTCTCCATTCTCCGTTTTCGTATAAGAGGTACAGGTATATACTCAAGGGGCAGCTACTTTATTTTCTGGACGAATTATGGTAAATTGTTGGGGTTAGGAGTGTAGCTCAGTCTGGTAGAGCAGCGGTCTCCAAAACCGCCGGTCGTGGGTTCGAATCCTACCACTCCTGCCATTTTGGGTATCCGTGCCGAGGTGGTGGAATCGGTAGACACGCCATCTTGAGGGGGTGGTGAGCGTAAGCTCGTAGGAGTTCAAATCTCCTCCTCGGCACCAATTATTTTGCGGAAGTAGTTCAGTGGCAGAACGTCTCCTTGCCAAGGAGAAGGTCGCGAGT
>DUES01000086.1 GCA_011192055.1 Dehalococcoidia bacterium | reverse complement strand
GCCACGTCTTCAATAGCTACTCCGGTGGAATCAAAGACCGTAATCGCTTCACCATCGGTACGGCCCGGTTTTTTTCCGGTTATTATCTCACCGAGATTCGCATAAATATCAGTTGCTTTGTATAGACCGCTCGTAATTGGTACATTTATCTCTCCGGCAGATCTGGCCTGCCTGAGGTCGTCAACAATAACCTTTGCATCACTCAGGACTGCCGGTTCCAGTTCCTGCTTGCCTGGAGCATCGGCACCCACGGCATTGATGTGTGTGCCCGGTTTTATCCACTCCCGCCGGACAACCGGTGACCGTGATGGCGTGAGTGTACAAACGATGTCAGAGGATACCGCCATTTCAGCAGAGCACTTCTTAATAGTAAAACCAGGCAAAGATCTGATAAGCCCGTCCATGGCAGCTTCCGAGATGTCGGCAACATTTATCTGCCGGATATCAAAGACCTCGGCGTGGGCCAGTACCTGGTAACGGGCCTGTTTTCCGGCCCCGATAATACCCATCGTATGAGATTCCTTTTTTGCCAGGTACCTGGCGGCGATTGCGGCTGTAGCAGCGGTCCGGTACGCCGTTATCTCTGTGGCGTCCATTATGGCCAAAGGATACGCAGTCTCAGGGTCGCTGAGAATATAGACACCGATAACAGTAGGCAGGCCCCGTGCCGCGTTATGGGTATGGACATTCACCCACTTGATACCGGCAGCCCCGGGAATAGCAGCGGGCATTGCCCTGAAATCGCCCTTCTCTACGAGCAGGTAGGACTTCGGCGGCATACTGGCTTTACCTTCGACCCATGAAATGAAGGCTTCCTCAACCGCTTTCATGACACCGGCCATATCGAGCAGATTACTGGTAGCATTCTTATCAAGCAATAACGTAGACATGGGCTGCCTCCAGACTCCGGGATTCTCAGTACCACTCAGTTTTAACTTACACCGCAATGAAGCGCCAGTCAAGACTGTCACACTTGAAGCATTAGTCCGGTATTTACTGTAATTGTCTGCTGCGGACAGGGAAGGAAAATTATCATTACCGGGCAGTACTACACGGAGACTATTTCAATCCAGTACCACGTAAGAAGTATACCCAGGACCGAGCCCACAATAACCTGGAACGGGGTATGTCCGATAAGTTCCCGCAGGTCACGCTCAACTTCACCGAGGGGACGCCTTAACCTCAGTTCCCGAACGATACGATTGAGAATGGATGCCTGCCGGCTCACTGCCCAGCGTACCCCTGCGGCATCATACATCACCACCATAGCAAGGATAGCGCTAACGGCAAACAGTGCGGAATCAAAACCGGTAGTCAATGCTACTGCTGTAGCCAGGGCACTGACCATTGCTGAGTGAGAGCTGGGCATGCCTCCACTGGTAATAAAAAAACTCAAATCGAAGCGCCTTTGCTTCAGTGTTTCTGTCAGTCCTTTGAGCAACTGTGCTATCGCCCATATACATACAGGCACCATCAGCACTTCGTTGGTAACAATGTCTCTGATCAATACCCTGCTGACTCCCCCATTCTCAATGTATGAACATGTACTGTCAACTGATTCCAAATACACTATACTATACCATAGGTCTGCGGTGGTAACGGACACCGGTACAGGCCACCGGCTGACCCGTTCCAAGCATGCACTTTCCACGGCATAATTCTTTCACTCAATTTGACAGAAAACCCAAAAAGGTATAGAATTCTGGTTGCCATCCTCGGTAACAAACATGAGGTGAAACCTGATACACCGATGATATCCCGCAAGTACTGGTGCACACCCTCGAGAGAGGCGGTAAATGTCCTGCCCTCTAACGCAAGGAAAAACCGCTTCGTGGAGGTCCTGTTTTTTCCAGTTCCAGACTATTCCCTGCTTCAGGCAGGTCTTTCATGTGACGAGTAAAGGAGTCCCGGAAGATTCCTTGAATTCGAATTTATGAACAATTAGGAGGTTTAAACATGGCTGACAGATTGAAAGGTAAGGTGGCTATCGTGACCGGCGCCGGTGGTGGTATTGGCCGGGGGCATGCCCTGGCTCTGGCATCCGAGGGTGCTAAGATAGTCGTCAATGACCTTGGTGGTGCTGTGGACGGTTCAGGGGCATCAAGTTCTGCGGCAGACGTAGTCGTCGATGAAATCAAGGCAGCCGGTGGCGAAGCAGTCGCCAATTACGACTCCGTAACCAGTGTCGAGGGTGGCGAGAACATCGTTAAGACAGCGGTAGACAGCTTCGGCAAGCTTGATATCCTGGTCAACAATGCCGGTATCCTGAGAGACCGTATGGTCTTCAACATGGCCCCTGAAGAGTGGGACTCGGTGCTGAAGGTCCATCTCTACGGGCATTTTAATACCACCAGGCCTGCCTGCGTACTCTTCCGCCAGCAGAGAAGCGGCCGCATCATTAACACCTCTTCCACATCCGGACTGGGCAACCGGGGTCAGTCAAACTACGCTGCCGCCAAAGAAGGCATCGTGGGCTTCACCCGGACGGTCGCCATCGAAATGGGCAGATATGGAGCCACATGTAACGCTATTCGACCTAATGCAGGTACCCGGATGACGATGAGCGACGACATGAAACAGGCTGCAGAAAGGTCAGGGCGCGGTGCCCTGGTTCAATACATGGAGTCAATGAGTCCTGATGATATCGCGCCTTTGATTGTCTGGCTGGCTTCTGATGATTCCGCCAACGTCAACGGGCGCACCTTCTTCGTGCAGACCGGCAGGATAGCCCTCTATTCCGAACCTGTCCAGGAAAGAATGATAGTGAAGAATGGTGGATTCACAATCGACGAGCTGTTTGATAACATGCCCATGACGCTTGCGGCCGGGCTGGTAAATCCGTATCCACCCGAGCAACCCAAGGAATAGACGTAATCAATACCTGTTACACCTACTTACGCCAGAACATATCAACTTTAACCCGAGTGTTGAAAATGAGCGTCGTATCAGGAGGTACAAATGGGAGATAGACTAAAAGATAGAGTAGCAGTAGTGACCGGAGCAGGCCGGGGTATCGGCAGGGGTATTGCCATTCTCCTGGCCAGTGAAGGTGCTAAAGTAGTGGTCAACGACCTTGGTGGTTCTGTTGATGGCTCAGGAGCCGAGAATAAAGTAGCCGACGAAGTAGTTGACGAAATCAAGGCAGCCGGCGGAGAAGCAGTCGGCAATTACGACTCCGTAACCACTGTTGAGGGTGGAGAGAATATCATCAAGACAGCCGTAGACAGCTTCGGCAAGCTCGACATCCTGGTCAATAACGCCGGTATCCTGCGGGACCGCATGATATTCAACATGGCCCCGGAAGAATGGGACTCAGTAATCAAGGTCCATCTCTACGGGGTCTTCAACTGCACGAAACCGGCCTGCGTACTCTTTCGACAGCAGAGGAGCGGTCGGGTTATCAATATGAGTTCCACGTCCGGTCTTATCGGGAATTCCGGCCAGGCCAACTATGGTGCGGCCAAGGCAGGTATTGCCGGTTTTACCCGTGTTATCGCACGTGATATGGGCAGATACGGGGTGACGTGCAACGCCATTGCTCCCGGTGCTTCCACCCGAATGACAATGTCCGACGAGGTACTGGCGGCATATAAAATCAGGTCTGAGAAAGGTGTCACCGGTGGCGGCGGCGCACAGTCTCCGGTCGGTGCCCCGACGTTACGGAGCCCGGATGATATCGCTCCAATCGTTGTGTTCCTGGCTACTGAAGCAGCATCCGAGATTAACGGCCAGACCTTCGGTTCGAGCGGTGGGACCATTTCTCTTTACCAGAACCCGGAACCGAAAAAGAGCATCCACAAAGATGGACGCTGGACACTTGATGAACTGGACAGTATCCTGCCCGGTACGCTACTGGCCGATCTGGTAAATCCATCGCCACCGCTACCTCCCAAAGAGTAGACCAACAGTAACCATACTATACAGGACTTGTCTAGACAGGCCAGGGGAAACATATCCCCTGGCCTGTTTTTCATCTTTATGTAATGCAGTAAGCTGAACGCTTTTCCGCTCGTAAGAACCTGGCAGGTCACTGAAAAAGGGGAGTCCAGAGGGGCGAAGCCCCTTTGGCAGGGGTTTGGGGGTGTCCCCCAGATATAATCTTTTCCCCCTTCCTGGATAGGAAGGGGGCAGGGGGATGGTTGAAAGGGTTTTTCGTCACCCTGGCTACGAAATCAGGCGGAATTCATTGACATCAACCAGTCCCAGGTCAGTCAGCCGCAGTTCCGGGATTACGGGCAGGGCAACGAAAGACAGGGTTGCGAAAGGAGCAGCCAGTTTTGTGCCGAGTCCGGCTGCAGCTTGTTCCACACCGTCCAACTGCTCTACTACTGTTTCGAGGGGTTCCGTGGAAAGCAACCCTGCTACAGGTAATGCAAGACTGGCTGCAACGTTACCACCATCGACCACCACGAGGCCGCCCCTCAGTCTCCGGATTTCTCTTACTGCTGCCAGTATATCTTCATCGTTGGTGCCGACAACAACGATGTTGTGCGAATCATGTGTTATTGATGATGCCAGGGCACCGCGTTTCAATCCAAAGCCGGTAACCAGGCCAACACCCGTGTTACCGGATGCCCGGTGCCGCTCTACAACAGCCAGCTTCAGGATATCACGCTCGATATCAGGCATCACAGCACCATCGACGACTTTAACTTTTTCCGTCCGTTTGCGTGTGATAATCTGGCCGGGGATAACCTCGATAACGTAGTGAGTATCACCGGAAGGTACCAACCTAAGATTTTCCTCATTGAAAGGTCCCGCATTTACACTGTCAGTGAGTTTCCGCGAGCGGTTCGCAGTCACCCGGAACAGCGCTTCTCCGTTTTGTGCCGCCAGTTTACCGTGGTAGAAGACGGACTCTACAACCAGCTTCTCAATGTCACTCACAACGATAAGGTTGGCCAGGTATCCCGGCGCAACCGCACCCAGGTGCTCTAACCGGAAATGTTCGGCAGCATTGATAGTAGCCATCTGGATTGCCCGTACCGGGTCCAGTCCGCACCGTATCGCTTTCCTGACCACGGCATCGATATCGCCGTCACGGAGCAGGTCAACACAACTCCGGTCGTCGACCACAAACAAGCAACGCCTGCAGGTTTCATCGGTGACCAGGGGCAGCAGTGTCTCCAGGTTTTTCTCCGACGAGCCTTCGCG
>DUES01000085.1 GCA_011192055.1 Dehalococcoidia bacterium | reverse complement strand
CGTGAGTTCAGTCAGCTGTTCACTGCCGTCGGACATGATGTGTCCGAGTCGCCGGTCATATTCGTTTGGGGTCTCCCAGTCACGGTGGGCGACACCAAATCGATTACCCTGCCAGAGCAGGCGGCGGTATATCTCCCGGATACTGAGTTTGCTGTCCGGTGAGTCGTCCTCTTTACCGTACCAGTATGGAAGGGCGGCCGACTCCGCGGCTGTCTTGCGCCTGAGTCGCAGACGCTGCCAGAGTGTATTGAAGAAAAGCAGCAGGTCCGACTTGAAACCTTCCCAGCTCCACAGTGATTCGTTTATCTCTTCTACGCCCTCTCCTGACCGGGACTTCCTGAAGCGGGATATTGCCCGGGCAAGGAAGTAGGTGACGGCAATGGCAACCACAGCAAAGAGCACCCACTTCAGAATAAGACCTACAACGTCAGAAATGGGTTCCCCGGTAGGAATTTCGGTCTGATTCTCTCCTGCGCCAAACTCCGGTATTTCGAATTCAGGGGGGTCCTGGCTGCGGATAAGGCTTATCAGCCACTGGAAGACGTAGACCAGCGCGGCAGCAATATAACCGAAGGGAATCAGGATATAGTATAAAATCTGGCGTGCGATATCAAAGATGGAATTGACAAGCCGGCCGAGAAAGGCCATGAATTCGGGTGAAAAGATACCGGCAATGGCTATTCCGATAATGACAATACCACCGACAACACCGAAAAGAGTGGGCAACCAGCGGCGGTTGAAGGAACGGATTGACTCTTCCGGTGACATGCGCTGCTGGATAGAGTAAAGGTTGGTCAGGGCAAGGGCGGAAAGAGCGAAGAAAAAGAATGCCGCTACCTGTGGGCCTACTGTGGATGCCAGGTCTTCCATGGAACCGGAGCCGAGACTTATCTGCCAGATGATAATCAGCAGGACAAAGGAACCGATACCGACCAGGAAGGTGCGGTAGATATCACTCATCAGGAGGGGGCCACGTCCCCGGTTGATACCGCGCCACCAGAGATAGGCACTGGCCGGCAGAGCTATAATCAATTGGTGAGGTTCGGTGAAAATACTGATGATTACCTTACCGGTGTGGATGAACCATTGCGGGTCGGTGATGCTGAAACCGGCATGGTATTCGCTGCGTATCGTCGCGTAAACCAGCAACAACCCGAAGGAGAGGATTCCAACCCGTATCCACGAGTTTGCCCAGTCCCTGCTGAGCAGGTAACGGGTCACTATGTATGATGCACCAAGCAGAAGTATCACCGCGCCCAGGCTCAGTGGTGGATAGTTATCGGTAAAGAAGTCCAGCTTTCCTGCCCAGACAAGCCAGGGATAGAACCAGAAGACCTCCATCATGATGACGGCTACCGGAGCGAAGACAATGGAAATCCAGTTCAGGTTGGGAAGCCGCCGAAGGACCCGTCTTACTACTCTCATGGTCTTATTCCCTGCAGTGTAACTGTATCCAGGTCACGCCACGAGACATCATCGGGGACATAATATGTGCGTAGTCCGTCCCGGCTGGGCAGTGTCTGTGAACCGCCCACCTTCACCAGCGCGATGCTGCGTCCTGCTCTCTTTAATCTCAGCAGGGTGGCCAGCAGGGCTTCGGATGGTACGGCTGTTATTACCAGGACTGTGCTTCCCCAGGGCAGGTTCCGGCTTTCGAGGGTAACGAACCGGTACATGGGCGTAATTTCTACTGAAGAGTGGACCTGGGCCAGTGCTTCCAATATATGCACAAACTGGTCCGAATGCTGGCTGGGGGCTATCCTGATTCGCTCACCCGTAAACTTGCGGAGCTGGTTTACGTACAGACCAACCCGGTACCCGGATTTCATGGCGTGATCGGCAATGGAAGCGGCGGCGATTACGCCCAGTTCCTCGAGCTGGGTTACGCTTCCCCAGCCGGGAAAAGGTACCGTACGGACGTCAAGGAAGATACCCATATCGACGCTGGTTGTAGGCTCAAAGACCTTGGTCTGTAATCTGCCGAGTCGGGCACTGGTTTTCCAGTGTATTCTCTTCAGGCTGTCACCGGACTGGTACTCCCTTACACCCCTTGTCAGAACAGGGTCCTGGAAGATAAACTTTTTAATCCGGATGTTACCCTGGGGCTGTTTTGACGGGATACCCGGTTGCACTACGGGCAACACCCGCGGATACACGATGAGATGGTCCTCTGCCTCAATATCCATATACTGCCGGGAGAACCCGAAAAGGTCACCGGAGCGAATCTTCGTTGGTCCGAAGGTGAAATAGCCCCTTTGCTCACAACGAAGACGGTAGCGGCGTCTCACCCGGTGGTACCACCCCAGTGAAAACAGGTTTGTCAGGTAGACACGGGATACCTTGTGTGACTGTGAGGCAGTACCGGTCAGCAGTGTTACCTCCTCCGGCATTTCCTCTTCAATCTCAAGCCACGGTAACGGCAGCGGCTTCCGGTTAGCTATATCCAGCTCCAGTACCACCTCTTCACCGAAAAATGCACGTTTGGTACTGAGCTGTCGCCGGAACTCGATTCTCCTCAGGCTGTAACGCTCCCAGAGTATGGTAATACCGCGTACCAGGAGCAGCAGCAGGGCGACCAGCAGTAACGGTACCTGGTGCATGAGCAGACCGAT
>DUES01000084.1 GCA_011192055.1 Dehalococcoidia bacterium | reverse complement strand
TTAAATAGTTCTATCAGGCTTCCACCTGGTCTTCTGTTTTTACTTCCTGCCAGAGACGCCTTACAGTGATACGTATAACTTCATAGCTGAATCCCCGGCGCTTGAGGAACTCACCCAGTCGGCGTCTAAATAAGTCATAGTCGGTTGAAGGAAGGCGGTATGCCTTGCTTTGAGCTGCCTGGTAAGCGCTTTCGCCATCATCAGCATCTCTAACCACCGTACTAATGACGTCATCCGCTATACCTTTCCTCCTCAATTCCAGACCGGTCAGCCACTGGCTGCGTGGACTGAACGTCTCACGGTTCTCCTTCCAGAGCCGGGCAAAGGCGGTATCATCAACATATCCCTGGTCTTTTAACCGGGTTATCGTGCCCTCAATGCTGTCCTGGTCAAAACCCCGGTGTTGCAGCCGTTCTCTCATCTCGAACTCGCTGCGTGGCCGGTAACTGAGGAAACGGCTGGCAAAGCTCATGCAACGCTCGTGGCGTTCAGTCGCGGCAAGCGCTGTTACCCGGTCTTCGGGCAGTTCCTGTCCTACCTGTAGCCCCTCCTGGAGCACTGTTTCGGCTCCCAGGCTGAAAGCAAACCGGTCGTCAAGGAAAATATTAGTGCGCTTCCCGGTTCTTCGTCCGGTGCGGATGGCCGTTATTCTGCTCATCAGACCATTCCCCCGCCCATAAAACAGCAAAGCCAAGACTCAAAGCCTCGGCTCTTTCGTGTTACAGCTATTCAGTTGTCATCTAGTGGTCTTCTATTCGTTTACGACCACTGGTTGAGGTTCACTGATAGCCGAGGCTCTGACCTGCTGCTCAATCTCCCGGGCAAGTTCGGAATTCTGGTACAGGAATTGCTTTGCATTTTCCCTTCCCTGCCCCAGACGAATATCACCCCATGAGAAGAAAGAACCAGCCTTTTTGATCAGCCCCAGCTCAACACCAAGGTCGATAATATCGGCTTCCTTGCTTATCCCGTGGTCAAACATAATATCAAACCCGGCAATTCGGAACGGGGGGGCTACTTTGTTTTTGACTATCTTGGCGCGAACGCGGTTCCCGATAGCCTTGTCCCCCTGCTTGATTGTCTCCACCCGCCGCAGTTCGATTCGAATTGAGCTGTAGAATTTCAGGGCTCTACCGCCCGGTGTGATTTCAGGATTTCCGAAGAATACGCCGACCTTCTCTCTTAGCTGATTGATAAATACTACCGCACTTCCGGACTTGCCAATAGCCGCCGCCAGCTTTCTTAGAGCCTGCGACATGAGACGGGCCTGCAAGGCTACCTGGGTATCCCCCATTTCCCCTTCAATCTCAGCCCTTGGTACCAGGGCAGCAACACTATCCACGATTATTACGTCGATAGCCGTGCTCCTGACCAGTGCCTCGGTTATCTCCAGGGCCTGCTCACCGGTGTCCGGCTGGGAGATAAGCATATCCTCGACTTTTACCCCGCAATGACTGGAATAAATTGGGTCCAGGGCATGCTCAACATCGATGTAAGCGACATTCCCGCCGTTTTTCTGTGCTTCGGCAATTATGTGCAGACCCAGAGTGGTCTTCCCGGATGATTCAGGGCCGAATATCTCGATGATCCTGCCCCGGGGAATACCCCCCAGTCCCAAGGCAATGTCCAGTGTGAGCGAGCCGCTGGAAACCACCTCCATAGGTGTCATTGCAGCCGACTCTCCCAGCTTCATAATTGAGCCTTTGCCAAAACGCTTCTCAATCTGGCCTATGGCTAGCTCTAGTGCTTTTTCCTTCTCCGTGGTCATATTCGTCTATCGAAAGGATAGCACAGATGTTTGACTAAAGCAAGAAAAACTTGATTTTATGGTAAACAAAATACAACTTCAGGGGACCTGGAAATCCGGCACGGATGGCGGCTGCCGTTTATGATGGTTGCTGGCAATTTTGAACTCAATCTTCTCCCTGACACTGACATTCGCCTTGCCAGTCAGTAAGTATTCATCAATTTCATCATAAGTCAGCCCAATCTCAGCTTCATCCGTCTGCCCCGGCCATAGACCGGCTGAAGGAGGCTTGTCGATTATGACCTGCGGTACACCGAGGAAAGCAGCCAGTTCCCTGACCTGCCTCTTCACGAGTATTCCAAGCGGTACAATATCCACGCCTCCATCACCAAACTTGGTGAAGTAGCCTATGGCAAGTTCACTGCGGTTGCTGGAGCCAACCACCATGTAACCGAGCTGGTTGGCGAAATAGTAGAGGGTAAGCATCCTGAGTCTGACCTTGATATTGGCCTTCGTTGGAAGCCCTGCCACCGACTCCTTATCGAAGTCCGGCAATAACCCTGCCAGGTCATCATAGATACTGTCAATAATTACTTCTTTTAAGGGAATAGAGAATTTCTCCACCACGGCCAGGGTGTGTTCCCTGTCCTGTGGAATACTGTAACAGGGTATGAAAATACCCAGTGTGGAATCGGGAAATGCACGCTTGCAGAGAGCCGCTACCACGGCGGAATCAATACCGCCGCTGATACCGAATACCGTCCCGCGGCAACTTGCTTCGGTAACTCTTTCTCTGAGCCAGGAAACCAGCTTTTCCGTAAGCTTTTCTGCGTCCATTCAGACCTCCGTTGTCTCATGGTATCACGGGTAGTATACTAGCCTGTAGAGACATGGTCAAAGGAGCCAACAGTAACATGCCTGCAGCAGACCTGGTTTTGAAGAATGCTGAAGTGATAACCATGGACCCTGAATATCCGTTTGCGAACTTGGTAGCAGTACGGGATGGCAGAGTCAGGTTGGTCGGCGATGCTGACCGACTGAATGATGTAACCGGAGCAGGTACAAACGTAATCGATTGTGGCGGTAAAACAGTATTACCCGGCTTCACTGATGCCCACTGCCACGTATTCAGTTTCATCAGGAAACTCCTCAGCCTGGACCTCAGCCCTCCGGCAGTTACCTCGATTACCGATATCAAGGCCATCATTGCCCGAAAAGTAAAGGAAACACCGTCCGGGCATTGGATACAGGGAACGGACTACAGCGATTTTCACCTGGAGGAAAAATGCCATCCAACACGGTGGGACCTGGATGAGGTAGCACCGGACTATCCGGTGGTGCTCTCTCATCGCTCTCTGCACGCCTGTGTGCTGAACAGCCGTGCCCTTGACCTTGCCGGAATTACCCGGGAAACCCCCGAGCCGCCCGGAGCAATGATTGAACGGGATATCACCAGTGGCGAACCGAATGGCGTGCTGTACGAGATGCTGGGCCATATCCGGGAAAAGGTCATGCCGTCCTGGACCGATGAAGAGCTGGAACGGGGTATGATCCTTGCCGGCCGGGAATACCTTTCTAAAGGTATTACGTCTTTGCAGGATGCTACCGTGGTCAATGACTTCCGCCGGTGGCAGAAATTCCGCCGTTTTATTGATACAGGCATACTGAAAAGCCGCATTTACATGATGGTGGGAGCAGAAGGAGTGGCGCAGTTCAGGGAAGCCGGACTGGGATTCGGCGATGGCGATGACCGGCTTCGACTCGGTGCCGTAAAAATTGTACCGAGTAATATCGCGGGACAGATGCACCCTCCGCAGGCGGAACTGGAGCAGATGGTACTTGATGCACAGCGTGACGGGTTCCAGGTGGCGGTACACGCTGTCAGGGATAGCACGGTGGAGGCTGTGATACGAGCTTACGAACGGGCACGGAACGAGTCGCCTCAAACAGAAATGCGCCATCGCATTGAGCACTGTGCCGAGTGCCCGCCACACCTGCTGGAACGACTGGCCGGTTCCGGCGTGGTGATTGCGTCCCAGCCTCCTTTTATCTACTTCAGCGGCGACAGGTACCGGGCGATGGTCCCTCAAGAGCAGCAACAGTGGCTGTACCGCTTCCGGTCTTTCTTTGATAACGGAGTGGTCATGGCAGCCAGTTCGGACTCCCCGATTGTCCCCAACAATCCCCTGATGGGTATCTATGGTGCGGTTACCAGGCAGACTGATTCCGGACAGCACTTGCTGCCCCACGAGGCCGTCTCCGTGCATCAGGCATTGATAGCTTATACATCAAATGCTGCCTACGCTTCCTTTGAGGAAGACATCAAGGGGACAATAACGGCGGGAAAACTGGCAGATATGGTAGTGCTCAGTGATAATCCTTACACGGTGGCACCAGAGGCATTGAAAGAAGTCCGGGTCGAGATGACAATCAGCGGCGGAGAAGTGGTCTGGGAGGCTTGACGGATTTTGCGGGAATGGCTACACTGTTAGTGGAGAGACAAAATGCCAATATATGAGTACGTTTGTAACGATTGCGACACCAAATTTGAGAAGATCCGTCCGGTAAGCCTGGCGACGGAACCGGCTCCCTGCCCCCTGTGCAGTAAGGACGCCGAGCGTATACTGTCCAGGTTCGCTTGCTTTTCTACCGGTGAAGACGGCAGAATGGCCCCGGTTGGCGGCGGCAGCTGCTCAAGCTGCGGTTCGTCCGACTGCTCTTCCTGCAACATGTAGCCGCCGGTTACCGGTAGCATGGACCGCTTGTTTATCCCTGGTATCGCTTAAGGTACCATTCCTTTTAACGTTACCTGAAATCAGCCGGGACTGTACCGATAGTGAGGCGTAGGTTGCCATCGAAACGTACCGGGATTGCCAATCTTCCCCTTCATCACGGTCGGGCGCCGCGCTGGCTTTTCGACCGCATGGTCAAGCTGGCCCGCGAAATCACGATAGCCATTGTTGCCGACTACGGTCCCGACGAGATGCTGCGCCGAATGTCCCACCCCTACTGGTTCCAGGCGTTTGGCTGCGTGCTTGGC
>DUES01000083.1 GCA_011192055.1 Dehalococcoidia bacterium | reverse complement strand
GGGAATCATCATGGTAAATTTTAAAACAATATTGACAAAGCGTGATAAAATGAATATTATGTAACTAAAGGTACATTAAAACATATATCACATTTCGACTAATATTTCAAGTATAGTTTTACCCGGTAAGTAAGTTATGCTTAAAATGCTCCACCATATCAGTAAGAAAGGGGAAGAGCAAATATGAGATGGGGAATGGTCATAGACTTAAGTAAATGTATGCGATGCCACGGCTGCGTAGCTGCTTGCAGAGTCGAGCACTTTCTTCCTCTGGGCGTAACCTGGCCAAGATTGATTGCCTGGGAAGAGACAGCCGAAGAAATGACCACCTTTCCGGTACGGTGCAACCACTGCAAAGAAGCACCGTGTGTGAAGGTCTGCGTCACCGGAGCCACCCAGCAGCGTGAAGACGGGATAGTCTGGGTTGACCAGGATATGTGCGTTGGCTGTAGATACTGCATAATCGCCTGTCCTTACCAGAACCGGACATTTCTTTCCAAGGATAAGGACACGGGATACTTCCCCGGCTACGAACTGACCGACTTTGAAAAGGCCGGTAAAAGGTTATACCCCCACACCGTCGGCACAACCGAGAAATGCAATTTTTGCATGGAAAGGATTGATTCCGGGCTGGCGAAGGGCCTCAAACCGGGTGTGGACCGCGACGCCACCCCCGCCTGCGTTAATACCTGCCCGGCCAAAGCGCTTACTTTCGGTGACCTGGATGACCCCGACAGCGAGGTCAGCCGGCTGATAAGAGATAAGAAAGCCTTTAGCCTTCATCCTGAGTACGGCACGGAGCCGTCAATATACTATATCGATAGCGGGCGGAAAGGAGTCTAAAAATGGCGTTACGACAGTGGATGGTAACCCATGAGTGGATGGTCAAGCCTACCCGGCAGACCGAGTGGATAGACCGCCGGGGCATACTGGTCTGGATTGCCGAGGTATTTACGTCAATAGGCGCCGGACTTTACCTGGTATCGTTGTTCTACAATAACTGGTGGGGCATGCTGGTTGCCTGGTGTATCATCATGTTCCTGAAAATACCGCTGCACCTCATTTACTTTGGCAAACCGCTCCGGTTCTGGCGAACACTGATACCTATTACAAATGCCTGGAAAACATCGTGGTTCACCCGGGGCATCAATTTCAACATTTATTTTGGTACCTTTGCGTTTTTCCAGATTGTTATCGGCTACTTTGCCATATACATGTTCCCCGGTACGGGCTGGGCGGCCTGGGATATTGCCCTCAGGGTACTGAGCGGATTCTTTGCCTTCCTCGTGGGAATATACAGCGGATTTATCATGAGCTACTGCAAGAGTGTTCCCTTCTGGAACACGGCTATGTTACCCCTGATTCTGCTTTTCGCCGGCATCGCTGATGGATTTGCTTTAATGCTAGCCATCGGCATGGCCGACCATACCGTTAATATCGCGGCTATTGAGTTCGGCAGCCGCATCATGCTCATTGTCAGTATCATCTTCATGGCTTTCTTTGTATGGAATGCTACCTACGTATCCAATACAGCCAAATACTCGGCAACGCTACTTCTGAAGGGCAGTCTCGCCATACCCTTCTGGATAGGACTGGTTATCCTCGGTATGGTCATACCGCTGATTATATCAATCTCCAGCATATATATCGGTGAAGTTGCTGTGTTGTTAATCATTGCCATTGCCTTCCATACCATAGGCGCTGTTGCCCTCAAGTACGTATTACTCAAAGGTGGCGTGCATAACCCCATACTGCCGGCAACAACGTCTGCTTACCATTAAGGGGTGTAAAGGAGATAGAGAAGATGGGTGAAAGAAAAGTTGTTAGAACTACCTGTAAAGGCTGCCACGGCGGTTGCGGTGTTCTGGTCACCGTGGAAGACGGGGTTATTGTTCACGTAGAAGGCGACCCCCAGAGCATGACCGAAGGCACGATGTGCGCCAAGGGTCTTGCACAGCTACAGCACGTTAACAGTCCGTACCGCCTAAAATATCCAATTCAGAGAACCGGGAAAAAAGGAGAAGGGAAGTGGCGGAGGATAAGCTGGGATGAGGCGCTTGATACCATCGCGGAAAAGTGCAAAGAAGCGAGAGAAAAATACGGCCCGCATACCGTAGCCATATCCCAGGGAACGGGCCGCGGCGCTAACCGGTATATTCACCGACTAGCCCGGTCCTTGGGTTCCGCCAACGCCATAACCCCCGGCTATGTCTGCCACAGCCCGAGGATAGGTATATACGGACTGGTAACCGGCTACGGACGGCTGTACTGCGACTATCACGGCTGGGGTGGGGAATACCCCAAGACACAGATAGTCCTGGCCAAGCAGCTGGAAATAAGCAGCGCCGATTCGGAAATGGCACACTGGTTCATGAAATCACTGGACTATGTAAAAAACCTGATTGTGATTGACCCCAGGGCAACCGCCATGACCTCGAGGGCAACCGTGTGGTGCCAGCTAAGGCCCGGCACCGATGCCGCCCTGCTCCTGGGCATGATGAATGTCATCATACAGGAAGAGCTTTATGACAAGGAGTTTGTTGAAAACTGGACCTACGGCTTTGAAGAACTGAAGAAAAGGGCTGCGGAGTACCCTCTGGAAAAGGTTGAGCAAATAACCTGGGTTCCTAAAGAAAAGATTGCCCAGGCCGCCCGTCTGTTCGCCATAGATACGCCGGGGACGATACAGGTAGGGAGTTCCCTGGAGAGACAGGCCAACGCCGGGCAGAATATCAGGTGTGTAGTGGACCTGTTAGGCATAACCGGTAATGTTGAACGTCCGGGCAGCATGATGAGCTGGGTATTACCATCCACCGGGCTGATAGAGGACTTCTTCAATGAAATCCCGATAACCCCGGAAATGAAGGCTAAAATAAAGGGCGGCGATATACACAAAATGGGCGCTGCCCGTACCGCTCACTCCGACACCGTTATCAAGCAAATAGCGGCAGGCGACCCCGATATGATAAGGGTCTGGATTGCCGTCGCCGGGCAGCAGCTAGTCCACTTGGCGAACACTCCGGAAGTAATAAAAGCCTATGAGAGTGAAGAGTATTTCCGCGTGCAGCTTGACCTCTTTATGGGACCGGCGGCGGAATATGCCGATATCGTGCTGCCGGTGGCTCACCACTATGAGATGGACGATATTTATGATATGCACCCCCGCTTTTTTATCTCCGCCCACAACAAGTGTGTTGAACCTCCGGGTGAAGCTAAGTCAGACGCCTGGATAGTCCTGGAGATAGGTAAGAGGGTGGTTCCCAAGTACTGGCCCTGGAATACCGTGGAAGAGATGCTGGACTTCCAGCTAAGAAAAGGGAACATAACCTGGAAAGAATTCAGCAAGCAGGTGATTGTTGCCTGCACTGGCAAAGACCAGATTTATTACAAATACAAGACTGATTACTGGAGGAAGGGAGGCGGCTTCCCCACCCCGACCGGCAAGCTGGAACTGTACTCAACCGTCCTGGAAGAAATGGGGTACGACCCGCTGCCGCAGTTCGTCGAGCCCGGTGAGAGCCCCGTCTCCACACCGGAGATTTACAAGGAATTTCCCCTGGTTCTCACCACCGGATACCGCCAGCCCTTCTACTTCCTCGCCCAGTACCGGAATATCCCCTGGCTGAGGAGCTTCATGGTCCACCATACTACGCAGATTCACCCCGAGACAGCCGGGAAATACGGCATCAAGGACGGCGAATGGATGTGGATTGAATCACCGAGAGGCAGAATCAGGCAGCTTGCCAGGGTAACCCCGGGAATTCTCCCCGGCGTGGTCATGGCTACCGCCAACGCCTTCTATCCGGAAGAACCGGGGCCGCTTCACGGGCTGAAGATATCCAATCCCAATATGCTGACCTCCAATGACCACTTCGACCCGATGTATGGTGCTCCCGACCTTACGTGTCTGCTTTGCAAGGTTTATCCGGTTGAGAAGAAGGACATGGCAGACCTCCCCAAG
>DUES01000082.1 GCA_011192055.1 Dehalococcoidia bacterium | reverse complement strand
TGTTGAAAAAGGGGAGTCCAGAGGGACGCCGCCCATTCTGATGGGCGCTCCCTTCTGGCAGGGGTCTGGGGGTGTCCCCCAGATACAATATTTTCCCCCTTCGGTGGAAGGCTCCTTCCTAGACAGGAAGGGGGTCAGGGGGATGGTTGAAAGAGTTTTTCATCACCCTGCTGGCATATTCCCCGGACTGAAAGCCCGTAATCCCGGTTACTACCCGCACGGTGGAGAAACACCCGCAGGAATACCTGTATCTTGACAGGTTAACTGGGGTATAATACCGTAATCAGCACGGCATCTCCATAAAACCGGGTGGCATCATACCGGAAAGGGGCAGCGTAACGGGACTCTCTCGTATCAAAAAGCCCGGATTCTTTTACGGCTACTGGATAGTAGCCGCCACTTTTTTATCTGCCATGGTCTTCTCCGGGTGCGGTTTTTATGCCTTCAGCCTTTTCGTAACACCACTTCAAACGGATATGGGATGGGGCAGGGGCGAAATTATGACCGCCCTGACCGTCTTCTTCCTGGCATCCGGGATATCTTCACCCTTCATAGGCCGAATTATTGACCGCATCGGCGCTACCAGGGTAATGGCTAGCGGCGCACTGCTGGCCGGGACAGGATTCATCCTGCTCAGTCTGGTCTCCGAACTCTGGCAATTCTATTGCTGCTACCTGGCTACCGGACTGGGCATGGCCGCCACGGGAATGATCGCAACCACTACCGTTATATCCAACTGGTTCAAGAAAAGAAGGGGTACCGCCATTGGCATAATGTCCGCCGGACTGGGCGCCGGCGGTCTTGTCCTGGCACCCCTCATCGGTGGTTACCTTATTCCCGAACTGGGCTGGAGACTGGCCTACCGTGTCCTGGCAGGATTTATCTGGACACTCATCCCGTTAACACTCATGGTTATCAGGACCAGACCCTCCGATATGGGGCTTCACCCGGATGGGCTAAAAAACTACGAGGCAGACAGTGTCGAGACAACTCAGACTGATTCCCTGACAGGGCTGTCCATGAAAACGGCGCTGACCACACCGACGTTCTGGCTGCTCGCGGTATCGTTCCTGGCGCACGGCTTCAGCGAGATAAGCGTGCTTCAGAACCAGGTCCCCTACCTTAATGATACCGGCTTTCAGATGGCAACGGCTGCCGGAGTTCTTGGCGGAGTCGGCCTTTTCAGCACCATCGGTAAATTTGCCTTCGGCTGGCTCTGTGACCGGCTCAACGCGAAGTATGTCTGCGCAATCGGTCTTGGATTTCAGCTTGCGGGTACCCTGGTACTGATGAATATCGGCCCGGAATCACCGGTAGCACTGCTGTGGCTGTACGCCGTCATAATTGGCCTCGGAGTGGGCAGCTGGTTACCGACAATGGCCATGCTTGTAAGTACCAATTTCGGCTTAATCGCCTATGGTGCTATCTTCGGTGTAATCAGTCTCAACCAGAGTACCGGCGGAGCAATCGGCCCTCTCCTGGGCGGTTACATGTACGACGCCACGGGCACATACCAGCAGATATTCATAATGTGGCTTGCTTCATACGGCTTATCATTGCTGACCATCCTCCTGGTGCGCAGACCATCCGCGCTTGACAATATACAAAATACAGGAGAACCCGTTTATTAACACCTGTTGATTATTTGTCCAGCAAATTGGTAGAATTGCTGCACGAAATAAGGTAGCTGAGTATCATCCGCATAAGAGATTCGAAGCAGTACAACTATCAGGGGGTACCTCAATTATGGAACGCGAAGCAACAATTTACGAAAAGACAAATGGGGTCGCCACACTTACCCTGAACAGGCCGGACAAGCTGAATGCCCTCGGGGGCCGACTGGGTATTGAGCTGGAACAGACACTTGAAGAGGCCAACGCCGATACCGAGGTAAATGTACTGGTAATAACCGGTGCCGGCAGGGGTTTCTGTTCCGGGGCAGACCTTTCTTCCCTTGGCAGCACCTCCGACCAGGTCGGGCGCGGCCTTGTGTCAAAGTCGCCCGCTGCCGGCGGTATCCGCTCTTTTGCCCTTCAACTGCAGAACTTCGAAAAACCGACCATTGCTGCCGTGAACGGCCCTGCCGTTGGTGCCGGGCTTTCCCTGGCACTGGCCTGCGATATCCGGATTGCCTCCGACCGGGCGCGTTTTGCCCAGATATTCATAAAAAGAGGACTCGTCCCCGATACCGGCTCCAGCTATTTTCTGCCCAGGGTAGTGGGTATGGAGCGGGCCTGCGAAATGGTCTTTACCGGAGATATACTGGATGCCCGGCGAGCCCTGGAATACGGCCTGGTCAGCCGGGTGGTACCGCATGACGACCTGATGAGTGAAGTTAACGTACTGGCCGGTAAAATTGCTGCAGGGCCTGCAATAGCCATGAAACTGGCCAAGCGTTCACTCTACCGCGGAGAAGTAACCGACCTTGCTTCCGCACTGGAGTTTGAGGGCTACATGCAGGGTATCTGTTTCGGAACTGAAGATTTCAAGGAAGGTATCGCTGCCTTCCTCGAAAAACGGGAGCCTGACTTCAAAGGCAGATAGTAACCAACCCCGATTGCCCGCAGGGGAAATTGATGCCGGTCAACGGGGAGATAACCGGTTTTGCAGCTTATGAACTTCCTGCCGTTAGAACATGGCGGGAAAACTCACATTCCGGCAGCAGCCAGGATATCAGGGACTACCTCTTCTTTGCCGATAGCCATGATATGAACACCGTCACAGATTGAGTTTACTCTCAAATCGGCAATCATCCGACCGGCAATTTCAATACCTTTGGCCAAAGCCCCGCCCTTGGGTGCCGCCGCTAACTCGTCAAT
>DUES01000081.1 GCA_011192055.1 Dehalococcoidia bacterium | reverse complement strand
GCGGTAAAATCATTAATATTTCGTCGGAAGCAGGCAGGCGTGGTTCCGCCCTACTGATGGCCTACTCGGCATTTAAGAGTGCCGATATATCGCTTACACAATCACTCGCCCTGGAACTGGCCCCTTATAATATCAACGTTAACTGCGTCTGTCCCGGTGTTATCTGGACACCGCTGTGGGAAAGACTGGCACGCAGCCTGATAGAGCTCAACCCTGAATTCAAGAATATAACCCCGCGGGAGTTCTTTGAAACGCGGATTGTTGCCGGCCGCCCCCTGGGAAGAGAAGAGACCGCAGAAGACATCGGAAAGACGGTGGCATTCTTTGTTTCCGAAGATGCACGGGCTATCACCGGGCAGTCGCTGAACGTCAACGGCGGCAATGTCATGAGCTAAATCCGGTATGGTACCGTTCAGGAATTTACGTCCGTCTTATTCAGTGTTTTCACTGACGGTAAGACATTAACTGGTATCCGTAATACCGGTAGAAGTCTACGGGAGGTACTCAAATGATAACGGGAAGAGATGTTCTGCTGACAGAGAAAAAAGGGCATATTTACATCATGACCATCAACCGTGAAGAGCGGCGTAACGCAATCAGCGGTGAACTCGTCGACCGGATGGCCGAGGAATGGGAAACATTCGAGGAGGATGACGACCTTTGGGTGGCCATCTTCACTGGAGCCGGAGACGTTGCTTTCAGCGCCGGACACGATATGAAGGAAGATGTCGAGGGTGACCTCAGGGGTGGTGCCTTCGGCAGTCATAAACCGGTACCACGACGCCGACCTCACCCCGGCATGATAACGCGCAAGCCGACCATTGCCGCCATCAACGGGTACTGCCTGGCCGGGGGCTGGGAACTGGCAATGCGTTGCGATGTCAGGCTTGCGTCCGAGCATGCCGAATTCGGTCTTCCCGAAGTCACCTGGAACCTTCCCGCAGGGTTTGCAGCACGCCTGGAGTACCTGACAAGTATCGGTATTGTCTGCGAAATGCTGATGTGGGGACGCCGCATTTCGGCACAAAGGGCATGTGAAGTCGGCTTCGTCAATAAAGTTGTACCAGAGGGTAAAGCCATGGATGAAGCCATGGAGTGGGCAGAGTATATGTGCACGCTGGGACTGCCTTCGGTGATGGCCCACAAGGAAATGATTTACCGGGGGCGTGATATGTCGGTCTCGGAGCTTGGTCTGCTCGGCCGTGACCTGTTCTACTGGTATCCGGCCAAGCCCGGTGTAACTATTGACGCTACTGAAGGCCCGCGCGAATTCATGGAGGGGAGAAGGGGCAAATAGGCCTGGCAAGGAAAGCAAGAGTCGTGCCGACAGGGTAAGAATCAGGCTATCCTGGCCAGGTAAACCGGAATTTATACCTGTCCGAAGGACAGGTCCGTTACAGGCAATTAATACTATTAAATACCTTAAGGAGGTCTGACCAGTGGGTAAAATTAACGGGGGTAAGCTGGTTGCCAGGGTCCTCAAGCAGGAGGGTGTCGAGTACCTTTTCGCGTTGTCCGGCGGGGAGATCGACCCTATATTACAGAGCTGTACCGATGAAGGCATAAAGGTCATCGATACCCGCCATGAGCAGGCGGCTGTTTTTGCCGCCGAAGGATGGGCACACCTGACAGGAAAACCGGGAATTGCTGCTGCCACAGCAGGACCCGGATTCACCAATGCCGTCACCGGCCTGTGGGACGCCCTGGGGAAAGCCTGCCCGATTATCGTCTTCGGTGGCAGGACCGGTATAAGGAACTTCGAATTGGGCGCTATGCAGGACATGAACTCCCTCGAAACAGCCGGGGCAATCACAAAATGGGCTAAAGCCGGCTACGAGACAAAGCGGGTTGCAGAGTATGTCAGCATGGCATTCCGGCAAGCCCTGAGCGGCCGACCCGGACCGGTCTACCTGGAGTTTCCGGTTGATATACTCGGTGCCGAGATTGAGGAGGAAGAGGCAGTACTGCCGACCAGTTACCGGACGAACGCCCGACCGCAGGGAGACCCGCAGATGGTCAGTGAAGCCGTTGACCTCCTCCTGAAAGCCGAACGGCCTCTCGTATTCGGTGGAATGGGACTCTGGTGGTCGCAGGCTGCCGAAGAACTCCGTGAATTTATTGAACTCACTGGAATACCCTTTTACGGCGGTTACAGCAGAGGCGTTCTTCCCGATGACCACCCGTTTTGCCTCAGCACCCGCGTGGGAACCGAGCAGGCTGATGCCGTCCTGGCTATCGGTGCACGTATTGATTTTAAAATGGGATTCGGGCGTCCACCAGTATTCAGTAATGAGAGCAAATGGGTCCAGGTAGACATTGAACCCACCGAGATAGGCCGCAACCGCAAGATAGATGTCGGTATTATTGGTGATGCCCGGGCTGTCCTCCGGCAACTGACCGAGGAAGCCCGCGAAAGGTGTAAAAACAGGAAAGAACTCCCCTGGGTAGAGCAGTGCCGGGAACTGGTTGCCGCCCAGCAGGAGCAAATAGCCCCATTGATGAACTCCGATAAAAGCCCGGTACACCCGGCACGGCTATGCCGGGAAATCCGCGATACACTTGACCGTGACGCTACCATAGTAATTGATGGCGGTGAAATCTCCGGATGGGGTTTCCGGGTCCTGCGGAGTTACCATCCCGGCCATATGCTGAATATCCTCCCCACCGGAACACTCGGGATAGGCGCCAGCTATGCTATTGCCGCCCGGCTGGCAAGACCGGACAAGCAGGTACTTCTTCTCAGTGGAGACGGCTCTTATGGACTGAATGTCATGGAGTTCGATACCATGGTCCGGCACAATTTACCGATTGTCTCTATTATCAGTAACGACAGCAGCTGGGGCGTAATCAGGCGTCTCCAGGCAGGCAGAGGAAACGGCCGTGAAGTGGGGACCGCCCTTGGTTTCGTCAGGTATGATAAGGTGGTCGAAGCTCTCGGCGGCTACGGGGAACTGGTAGAGACGCCGGAGGAAATCCGTCCGGCGCTGGAAAGGGCCTTCGCCTCCGGGCTACCGGCTTGTATCAACGTCAGGACCGCTTTCTAACGAAGACTTTGGCAGGTGAGTGAGATTCGCCGTGGTATTCCGGCAGACCTCGTCGGCAATCTCACGCATTAGTCAGAATTGTATAGTATGGGGATACCAGGGACTACCGTTGCCTGTTAAGGAATGTCCCTGGGTACCCCTGCTCAGCCGGGTATCCGAATGAACGAGCACTTACCTGCCGGTCATGTTGGTCTCACCATGATTTTAAAGTAAGTTACAGATACAGGTATGTTATACTGGGAGCGCACTACTGTAGTCACCCTGCTCCCGGGATAACGGATGGCACCACTTCCCCGCGTAGTTTTCCCCTGTTACTCGCTCTGCTGTACCACAGGCAAAGCAATTCTTTCCGGTTACTGTAAAAAGTCCGTTTACCGGCAGGAAAAGAGGTCCGGTACGATGCCCGGCATAGTTGACTATTATGTAAAATCAAAACAATACCTCCGCGGTAATGTGGTTGGCCGCTTTCCGCGCGATATTTGGGTCATTACCGCCATACAACTGGTAGCCTCAGCCGGTTTTTCCATCTGCCTGCCCTTCATGCCGCTGTATCTTTACCAGGAGCGCGGTCTGGTGATGACACTGGTTGGGACTCTGTTCCTCGTCAGTGGTATCTTCTCTTCCGCAACACAGATGGTAGGTGGCGTACTGTCCGACCGGATAGGACGCAGGCCACTGCTCCTCGGTGCTTCAGTGGTAAGGTTGTTTCTGTATTCCGGTCTGGCTGGACTGATGGCGGTTTCAGCACCGGTATGGGCTATCATTATCGTCTTTATTGCCGGACAATCAGCAGGAATGATGATGCGCCCTGCCATCACTGCAATGGTGGCGGACCTGGCTCCCCCGGACCGCCTGACCGAGACCTACGGTATGCTCAGGGTGGGCCAGAACGTCGGATGGGCTATGGGACCTGCGGTTGGCGGGTACCTGATAATGTTCATGCCCTATGCCTGGCTCTTTGGCGTCACTGCTTTATCCAGTGTAATAACCCTGGGTCTCATATTTCTGTTCCTCAGGGAGTCCCATACCGGCAGTACAGAACATGTTGAGTACCGGACTATGTTCACCGCAGCCACCGACCGTACCTTCCTGTGGTTTACTGTCCTGTGCCTGCTGGTATTCCTCGTTATGGGGCAACTCGGCAGTACCCTGTCCGTATTCACTGTTGAAAAGATGGGGCTTTCAACGGCACAGTACGGAATGCTGCTGACCGCCAATGGAATAATTGTCGTGCTGTTCCAGTACCCTGTAGCAAGGTGGGCAGGACAGCTTGCAAAGGCCAGGGGCCTGGTACTGGGCAGCCTGCTTTATGGAATTGGCTGGTTATCGCTGAGCTGGACAGGTGACTTTAGCTGGGCACTCGTATCAATCGCAATCGTAACCGCCGGGGAGATAGTCTTTACTCCGCTTACGGCTTCCACAGTGGGGCAACTGGCACCTCCGGACCAACGCGGACGGTACATGGGATTTTTCGGGCTGAGCCAGAGCCTGAGTATGTCCCTGGCACCACTGGTTGGAGGAGTACTGCTTGATGTATTCCCTCTGCAGCCATGGTTCATCTGGGGAACAATATGTACCATTGCACTTGTTGCAGCAGCGGGCTTTATCAGATGGGGCAATACCCGGCGCATACGGGAAGGTATCTCATAACAGCATCCCGGTACTGCTGTTATGCCAATGAAAAAGACCCCGCTGCGGCAGGGTCTTTTTTCTGTGAACGTTATCCTGTTGCTTATAGCTGGGAAGTGGGACAGCAGACACTCAACAGTCTATTTCTCGGTTTTTTCTTTCTTTTCACCCCTGGTGGTGACGGTTATCTTCTTGGGTTTTATCTCGGGAACCTTGGGAAGGTCAATCTCCAGTACCCCGTCCTCGTAGCGGGCCTCTATCTTCTCGGAGTCTACCTTTAAGGGTACCACCACCGTCCTGTAGAAGCTGCCGTAGGAACGCTCGGTCCAGCGGTAGTCGTCTTCGGTGCCCTCGGTCCCGGTCTTCTTCTCACCCTTCAGTGTCAGGGTGCCTTCATGAAGAGAAATCTCAACATCTTCCTCTTTGATTCCGGGGAGTTCCGCTTTGACGATATACCTGTCTTCTTTCTCCAGGACTTCTATCGCCGGTGCCCAGTCCTTCTCCATTGCCGGTAAACGACGCCATATAGTTGGCAGCAAGGCATTATCAAATATGCTGTCGAACCGCCGTCCCGCATCTTCCATCTCACGGAACATTCTCCATGGTGAGAGTGTTCTCGTTGGTCTCCATCGCTCAATTGTCATTGAAAAACCTCCTCTTCCTTCCCATTATTACTCCGCCAGTCACCACTTCCCTGACTCAATTCACATTTTAATGCAGGTTACTGTCCGGGTATGTGACCAACGTTACATTCCGCACGCTTGCCGGGCTGCACTCTTTCCGGGTGCAAAATATTGTATCAGGAACCTCTTGAATTTCCGCAGTTCTTGTTATAGTCTAAGTGTGTGTCCCAGGTTAAATCCCGGACAACGGTGGAATAATGGTCATTCAGCAGGAATTTCTGGAATCAATCCCCTATTTCGCGGGGCTGAGTGCGGCTGAACTGGACTCGGTGCGGGACCTTATGTTTGAGAGGTCGATCGAGCGCAACGAGATAATCCAGCTCGAAGGCAAGTCCGCCGAGGCACTTTTCTTTGTCGCCTCCGGTGCAGTCAAACTATTCAAGACATCCGCCGAAGGCAAGGAGCAGATACTGAACATAGCCCGTCCCGGCGAGTCCTTTAACGATATAGCCATTTTTGATGACGGCCAGGCCCCTGCCAGTGCCCAGGCAATGGGGCCGGTGGTAGTCTACGGTATTTCCAAAAACGCACTTCTGGCCGTAACGCAGAAATATCCACAGGTGACCCTGAATACTACCAGGGTACTTGCCGAGCACACACGTCAACTGGTAGAACTCGTCGAGGACCTCTCCTTCCGGCGTGTCATCAGCCGGGTAGCAAAGATACTCCTTGAAAATGCCGACGACGGTACGTCACCGAAAACACGCTTAACACAGCAGGAAATGGCAGCAATGGCCGGTACCGTCCGGGAGGTCGTCGCACGTTCGTTGAAAGCCCTGGAAGAAGAAGGCGTAATCAGCCTCGAACGACACCGTATAAGAATAACCGACAAGGAAACACTGGAAGACATGGTGGCTGCACCGGTTTGAAATATGAATATGTGCCGTATAACAAATATCACATACTGCATTGAAAGTCAGTGTTAGTATCTAACTGTAAGAGGAGTGACTCGAAATGCCCTTGATGCCAGAGATAGACAAAGCCAGGTGTGATAATTGCGGTCTTTGTGTAAGTGTCTGTACCTGTGGAGCCCTGGTATACTCCGGAGAAATAGTAACAGTTATTGAGACAGAGACATGCAACTGGTGTACCATGTGTGAGGCAGTCTGTCCGCGTAAAGCCATCTCTTGTGCTTTTGAAATTGTTATCAGCCAGGTATAACCATAAACAGCTAACCCGCTAACCCGCCACTATTACCGTAATCTTCCCTGATACTTCACGTACCTGCCATCTGAAGTTGATACCGCCCCTGAACAGTTCTTCCCCTAAAGAGACAAATGTTACATACAAGGTGTGTCTGTTTTTCTAATATGTAATATACGGAAGAGGCGGTGCAGGTGCAGGAGGTGAGGCCGATGCTAAGATGGAGGCTTAAAGCATGTCCCAGGTGCAGTGGAGATACCTATATAGATAAAGATAGTGATGGCTGGTACGAGCAGTGCCTTATGTGTGCTCACCGGCGAGAGCTGAAAGAACTGAAAAGGATTAAGGAAAGACAGGTACAGGCTACTCTCGTCAAGAGTGACATCGAGTCATTCAGGCAGTAAGCCCAGGGCGATAAGAATTAACATGTGTTATACTGTTAACAGCAATTACAGAAGGATGTATGAAGATGCCTATCTATGAGTACGAGTGTGAAAACTGCTCCAACCATTTTGAGGTACGCCGTAGTTTTCACGATACTTCAATGGAGCACTGTCCGCAGTGTAACAGTAAAAGCCGCCGTCTTTTTCGGCCCGCCGCGATAATTTTCAAGGGGTCAGGTTTCTATATAACCGACAGCAGGAAGGAAGTCCCGCCACCGGTAGACGCCTCGTCCTCGAACTGATACAGTAATCGTTTAAACTGAGAAGACCTTTAAAAAGGGCACCGGATCCGGTGCCCTTTCTCATTTCACCTGAAATCACCTGCGCAACCGACCTCTTGACAGGAGCCATTACCTGTGCCAGTATTCCTGCACGGCAAACACCGGAGGAGGAGAGTCCCGGCTATGGAAGTACTGTCTTCAGGCAAAGGATTCTGCCGGACTCCCAGCCCTGACGGTTCAAGCCGACAGCACAACTGGTGAAAGAATTGAAGGAGTGGATAATGACAGAACAACCCAAATATTTCCAGGTTGAAAAAGATGGTGCAGTCATAATCTGGAAATTCTACAACCCGCCAAAAAATCTGTGGACAACCGAGACCGGTATGGAGTTCGTCAGGCTTGAGAACGAGTTCTATGCCGACCCGGAACTCAGGGTGGGAGTTTTCACGAGTGCCATGCCGGACGTTTTCATCCAGCACTTTGATGTCTCGATACTGGTTAACATGGGTGAGGACCTTGCCAAAAAGATGAAGGATGCACCGCCGCAGCAGCGCCGTCCCGGTTTCAAACGGGAATCAAAGCCCATTATCGCGGCAATCAATGCCAACCTTGCCGGGGGCGGCCTGGAGCGGGTAATGTCCTTTGACTTCCGCTTCATGTCAAGGTCTGCTTCAACAGCCCAGAGCGAAGTCATGGTAGGCATTCTCCCCGGCGGTGGCGGGACACAGCGCATGCCGCGCCTTATCGGCATCGCGAAAGCCCTGGAGCTACAACTTACCGGCCGGCGCATATTCGCCGATGAAGCAGAGCGCCTGAACCTTATTACCAGGGCCTGTGACCCGGATAAACTGATGCCGGAGGCACTAGCCTTTGCCGGGGAACTCGCTCTCCGTCCGCCGCTGGCCGTTCACCACATCAGGCAGTGCATATACGAAGGCATGGACATGCCCCTGGAGGACGGCCTTGCCATGGAATCTGAGTTGATGCGGGAATTACTGTCGAGTGACGAGGCACTGGAAAGAATGCGGGCATACGTGGCAACCGGTCAGAACGCACGGCCTGTCCAGCAGCAGGAGGAGCAGAAATAGCAGGCTCTTGACCTGTAGTTTTCAGCGGGTAGAGCGTTTTTTTCTCACCCGAAAGGAGTGATGGTATGCCAATGGATGAAATCAGGAAGGTGTGTGTTGTCGGTGCCGGTACTATGGGCAACAGAATTTCCCTGGCGTGTGCCGTACGTGGAGGTTACAAGGTTACAGTCTATGATATCTCTGAAGAAGCATTGAAGCAGGCACCAGACAGGCAGAGACAAATGGGATCATTGATTGTTGATGCCGGACTGCTCAGCCAGCATGAGTTGGATGCCGGGTTTGCTCTCCTCAGCTACACCACTGACGCCGCTATCGCCGCT
>DUES01000080.1 GCA_011192055.1 Dehalococcoidia bacterium | reverse complement strand
GTCCTGCATACCTATCGGCTGCGTGAAAGTACAGTTGAGGAATATGTACTCCCACCCTTCTATTATATCCTGCGAGTACTCGTAATTCGGGTCGAAGGGCGACTCGAAGCCCAGTTCATAGGCCCGTTCCTGCAACTTAACCAGGACAAGACCGGTCTTGGCAGCATAGTTTTCTAACGGTAACGGATTCCCGGCATCATCCAGCTGGCCCCAGGAACCGTCCAGATTTTGCTGCGGGACCAGCCATTCCAGGCCTTCTGTTATAGCTCCCTCTATCTCGTCTTCAGTAGCAGCCTGTGCCGGGACCACCATCAGTCCGGTTATCAGTCCGATTACCAGTATCATTGAGAGTAATCTTCGTTTCATTTTCATACTCCTTTTCAGGTTACATTCCGTGTTGCCGTACTCCTCTGCATCCGCAGTATCAGGTATTTCAAGTGTACTGCACAGTCTGGAGACAGCCACTACTATTCTGATGTAACATCACCTCCTCTACACAGTCGGTACCCCAAAAATAAGGGCACCGGTTACCCCTGAGCAGAGGTAAATCCGATACCCTTGACATAATCACCCAGTAACCATACCGCCACCAGGGTCACGTATCAGAAAAATGTCACAGCATGTCTCAAGCCATCAGACTGTAGCCCTAACCTGCGCAACTGTCAATACTCTCGATGGACTATTTAAGAGCTGTAAAAATATGACCAGTTGAACAATGCCTTTGTGTTGAGTGCCGGATTTCAGGCTATGACCTGTAAGGGGATTCTTATGAAGCTGATGGTGACATGAGCCGGCTGCCTATAACCGTCGGATATACTTATCTGAGTTTCAGGGCGAGAAGACTATACCCTTTCTTTCGTCTACGGCCCTGGATTACGTATTGTTTTCCGGTTTGTATGACGTCAGTTAAACGGGTAACAGCAGTTGAGCCACCTGACAGCAGGAGTAATCCTCCGGGTGAAAGCTGTTCTGTAGCCTGTCCAACCGTTAATGTAAGTGCCCGGGTACCTTCATCTTCCCGTAGAGTACCGATAATAATGTCAGCCTGTTCATCACCCTCAAGCATAATTCCCGCCTGGTGTGAGGTTGTTACCTGTCCGGCCGGGTAGTTATTAAGGGTCAGGTTCGTTTCCGAGTAGCGCAGGCTGAGAAGGTCCCTGTCTACCAGGGTAATATGGTCGGGTTTCAGCAGGCCGGCAAGTACAACCGGTGCATGCCCCTGTCCGGGATTGAAGACCAGGGCACGGTTTATATCCTTGTTTCGGGATTCCTGAATTCCTTCCAGGAGTAGTCCCGTGCGGTAGCTGCGGGAATCGAAATCAGGCAGACCCCACGCTGTTCTCATGGCATATTCCAGGCCACGGAAGGAAAAAGTCGCCCGAGTCCGGTCATAAACGCCACTTTCAAGGGCACTTGCAGCAGTTATGCTTCCAGCCGTTTTCTTCTTTGTGAACCGGTAGTGGTAAACGGCATGGCCTGAGTGATTTCCGCGGAAGATGATATTTATGCCCGGTGTAGTGGCAAGGAGTTTTTCTACCATTGTTTCCAGGGCACTGACAACAACTATGGCTACCATCCCGTCCGGCACCAGGTAGTCGGCAGCACCCATTAACAGATGCGATATTACGGATTCTCCGGCTTTCCCCGGAATATTGCATGCTATGAGGTCGAAATCAGTCGTGCTGACATTGTCATAATCGAGACTGCCGTATGTGCTTGTATTACATAACCCGTTCAATTCGGTGTTCCGGCGCGTATATTCGACAGCCAGGGCATCCCTGTCCACCATGTGAACGGAACTGTCGGCGTAGGCCTTGTTCAGGGAAAGACCGATTGGCCCATACCCGCACCCGAGGTCAAGTACCTTCCGAAGCGGCCCGTAATCGTTCGCGATGATGGTCTTGAGGAGAAAGCGGGTACCTGAATCTACCTGGTGGCTGCTGAACAGGTCCTGGGAAACTCGAAAATTAAGATTATGCCCGGCGATACGAAGCGGTAACAGCTTCTTAAAATATACATCATTATCAGTTGTCCGGGCTTCTTTTTTTGTACCCATTATGTGCACCGTCCGATATTTCTGAAATCATAAGGCCATTCAGTGTCTCCATGCTATGCCAAACGGTAATGACTGTGCAAGTAAGTAGTACCTTAGTTCCGTTCCACACGTAAAAACAGCTACTCAGGGTCTGTCATCCCGGTTCTGCGGGTGACAGTGAAGTGATACTGCTGTAGAATAGAAGCACCTCGTGGTGGAAGATACCTGTGGTATGTTCAGGTATTAATTGGGTAGCTATACCCTGGAGAGGGCATGATATTGACAGATGGGAGATATTAAATGAAGCCACCTGGGATTGACGAGATATGTATTAACACAATTCGCTTTCTGGCGGTAGATGCCATCGAGAAAGCAAAATCCGGTCATCCGGGAGCACCTCTGGGGGCAGCTCCACTGACCTATGCTCTCTGGGACCACTTCCTGAAACATAATCCCGCCAACCCGCACTGGGTAGACCGTGACCGTTTTGTGCTTTCCTGTGGTCATGCCTCCGCAATGCTTTATGCCCTCCTTTACCTGACGGGATACGATTTATCCCTGGAGGAAGTGGAGCAGTTCAGACAGTGGGAAAGCAGGACTCCGGGGCATATTGAATATGGCGTTACCCCGGGAGTCGAGACAACCACCGGACCACTGGGACAGGGATTTGCCAATGGCGTGGGTATGGCAATTGCAGAACGCTGGCTGGCGGCACATTACAATCAACCGGGTCACGAGATTATTAACCACTATACGTACGCAATTGTTTCCGATGGTGACCTTATGGAAGGTGTTGCATCGGAGGCTGCGTCACTGGCCGGAACACTGCGCCTTGGCAAGCTCATCTACCTGTATGATGATAATGATATATCTATAGAGGGTAATACCGACATTACATTTACCGAGAATGTAGCCCAACGGTTTGAGGCTTATGGCTGGCACGTTGTGGGGCCGGTCGATGGCTCGGATTTAACGGATATTGATAATGCAATACGTACGGCACAGGCAGAAGAGACACGGCCCAGCCTGATTATCTGCCGTACGGTTATCGGATACGGCAGCCCGAACAAGGCGGGGACAGCCGCATCCCATGGCGAGCCACTCGGTCCCGAGGAAGCACAACGTACCAAAGAGAACCTGGGGTGGTTGTATGACGAGCCCTTTACGGTGCCGGAGGAAGTACTGGAACACTTCCGGCAGGCCGGAGAACGGGGCAGCCGGTGGCAGCAGGACTGGGAATCAGGACTGGCAGCCTATCGTCAGGCTTATCCCGAACTTGCACGGCAAATGGAACAGGACCTGGCCGGGGGACTGACCGAAGGATGGGACAAAACCCTGGCAGATATCTTCGCCGACGATGAGAAACCGGTAGCTACCCGCGAGGCATCAGGGCGGATAATGAATGCGATTGCTGAGGCAGTACACTCCTTTACGGGCGGGTCTGCTGACCTGGCCCCGTCAAACAAGACGAACCTTAAAGACCGTGGCGACTTCGGACCTGATAATTACGCCGGTCATAATATGCACTTCGGTATCAGGGAACATGCTATGGCGGCCGTAAGCAGCGGTATGGCACTGCACGGGGGCATTATTCCTTATACTGGAACATTCCTCATCTTCTATGACTACATGAGACCATCGGTAAGACTGGCTGCAATGATGGGTATCCGGGTGATATATATCTTTACCCACGACTCGATTGGTCTCGGGGAGGACGGACCCACTCACCAGCCTGTTGAACAGCTTGCCGGCCTGCGGACAGTACCCGGTCTCGTGACGATACGGCCCGCTGATGCTTACGAGACCCTTGAGGCATGGAAAGCAGGCATGGAGCGCAGCCACGGACCCACTGCCCTCGTATTCAGCAGGCAGAAGCTGCCGCTACTGGACCAGACCACCCTTGCTCCGGCGAAAGGACTGCAGCGTGGCGGTTATACTCTCTGGGAATCGTCGGGTAAGCCGGAAGTAATCCTTATCGGCACCGGCTCAGAAGTCCATATTGTCCTCGAAGCAGGCATGTTGCTACAGGATAATAAAGGTATTGCGGTACGCGTGGTCTCTTTGCCGTCCTGGGAGCTGTTTGACCGTCAGCCGGAGGACTACCGTAATTCCGTATTACCTCCTGATATAACTGCACGGATAGCTGTCGAGGCGGCAAGCACGTTTGGATGGGAACGGTACGTTGGACTGAATGGTATAGTTATCGGTATTGACCGTTTCGGGGCTTCAGCTCCGGCGGACGTAATTTATGAGAAACTCGGCCTGACTGCTTCACATGTAGTCGATGAAGCCCTCAGACTTATCGGGAGGAAGAAGGAATGAAACTGCGTGTTGCCATAGGTGCCGACCACGGCGGATTTGACCTGAAACAGCAGTTGGTAATCCGGCTGAAAGATGCGTATGATGTCGTTGACATGGGAGCGTCTTCTTTCAATGCGGATGATGACTATCCGGACTTCGTGATGCCGGTAACCAGTGCGGTTATTTCCGGAGATGTGGAAAAAGGTATCATCATCTGCGGCAGCGGGGTTGGTGCCTGCATCGCAGCCAACAAGGTAACCGGAATTCGTGCCGGTATCTGCCATGATACCTATTCCGCCCACCAGGGCGTGGAGCATGACGATATGAATGTACTCTGTCTTGGTGCACGTATTGTTGGTATCGAAATAGCAACGGAGTTGGTCGTATCATTCATTGAAGCCGGTTTTTCGGCGGAAGAACGCCATCAACGTCGTCTGAACAAGGTTCTCGAAATAGAGCGGCAGGCAACGGAGAGGTAGAGTTCTGTCCGCAGGATAGATTTAAGCAGGTAAATAAAGTGCGAACCGGACGCCGGATATGAAACAGCGAAGTGATTTTCCACGCAGTATCCTGGTTGAAACAACCCTTAGATGCCCTGCAGACTGCATATTCTGTCCCAATAAGAAAATTACCGAACGCCCGATGGATATGCCGTGGGAGCTGTTCCGTCACATAGTTGATGATTGCCGGAACAGGGGTGTGGAGGAATTCCACCCGTTTATCAATGGTGAGCCGCTTGCTTCACACTACCTCGAGGATGCCCTGGCATATATTAAACAGATTTTACCCGGAACTGCTGTCCACATTTATACCAATGGTTCCCTGCTTGATGACCGTACAGGCGAGATGCTCCTCAGGAATAATGTACGAGAGGTGCATTTTTCAATTGACGGGGTATCTAAGAGCGTCTATGAGCAGCACCGGCGCGGACTTGTCTATGAACGTGTAATAGCTAATGTGATGGCTTTTCTAGAGCGCCTTAAAAAACACCCGGCAAAGGTCGGGACAAGGGTTGTTCTGACAATGACCCCGGAAAACGAGGCTGAGGTGCCGGAATTTCGGAAATTCTGGGAAGGCCTTGTTGACATAGTGGACGTGATACCCTGCGACGGCCGTGGTGGCGAGGGCAGGCTGCCCGCATACGGGGATGCCCGTAAAATGGGCTGCTTTCATGTAGACTATCGAACGTACATACTTACCGACGGTTCGGTGGTAGCCTGCTGCAAAGACTGGGCGGGTTATACCGTACTGGGGAATGTGAAGGAGAGTTCGCTGGAATCAATCTGGAACTCTGCGGAGTACCGGCAACTGCGCTCGGACGTAAGCCGGGGTGTGTTCGGTAATTTCGAGGTCTGCCGCCGGTGTGTTTCCGATAGCCTCTAATCAGTACCACTGTTCTTTTTCTTGACCAGCAGGACTATGTGATGTGACGTTATCTCACAGACTTCGCCTATTTCGTCGGTATGTTCTTTTATTATTCTATCTATGCAGTACGTCACTTCCGGCAGTCCGGAATTATAGTCGTGAAACCCGAGGATTCCACCCGAAACGAGATTTGGCCAGATAACGCCGAAATCATTGAGAACGTAGTCGGGCCGGTGATTTCCATCGATGAAACCGAACATAAATCTCTGCTCAACGGGAAAAGAGACTGTCTTTGAATCTCCGGTAATAGTCACAATGTTATTCAGACCGCGGATGGTCTGCCGGTAGACCTCAGCCTGTGGCCGTCCTTCCAGGAATGCTTCGTAGATATC
>DUES01000008.1 GCA_011192055.1 Dehalococcoidia bacterium | reverse complement strand
CGTTCTGCGAATACCACCTTGAACCTGGTATTTTCTGTACCTACCCGCATGTCACAGGCAAGTGCCACAGACATACCGGCGCCTGCTGCTACGCCGTTGACGGCAGCAATGATGGGTTTGTCCAGTGTACGGTATATCGCAATAGCCAGTTTGCCCATCCATTCATATACATCCAGGCGTTCCTGCCGGCTGGACTGTTCGTCGTCAGCCGGATGTGACCCGCGTAAATCGGCACCGGAACTGAAGCCTCTCCCGTTACCCGTAAGTACGACTGCCCAGACACTATCATCATTGCGTAATTCCTGGCAGGTATCGATGATACTGTCCTGGAGGCCCTTGTTCAGGGCGTTCAGTCTCTCCGGTCTGTTCATGGTGAGTATGGCTACCCGTTCTCTTCGGTCAATCAGTAAAGGATTTTCAGACACGTTTCACTCCTCGACTATTTTTCCTGTCTGCTGTCATACAAGCACGTAGACTTTAAGGTGTAAACAACAGGTCTTCGTAGAAATCTATCATAGCTAATTCAGGTGAGTTAATCAAACCTGAAATGCTTCCGGACAGCAGTAGCGCAACTGTGGAAACATCAATCGTCCGAAAAAAGGTGACCTGTACTATGCTTCTGTCATTGTCCAGACGGGCAATGGTGGCGCATCTTCGCGCTCACGCCAGGCCAGTTTTACCCTATCACCAATAGCAGGTTTTTTACCTTCTATATTGGTCAGCATCCGGGGGCCTTCATCCAGTTCAACCATGGCAACAACGTATGGCGGATTGAACTGGGGTGCAATCTGTATCTGCACCGTTGTCATCGAATAAATTGTGGCATCACCGTTTACGGATACCCATTCGATGTTGCTGGAATTACAGGACAGGCAGAACGGACGCGGGTAAAACTGGTAGGAACTGCATTGCGGGCAGTGCTGAATCAGTAATTCGTGCCGCTCTGCTGCCTCCCAGAAAGGATAGGTCATCGGGTCGCCGTAGGGTTGTTTTTCATCATTACTCATAAGCCATTACCACCGTTCCTGTTGTTGAATATGCACCACCGACACCATGTGCAACACCAATTTTAGGATTCGGTACCTGCCGCTCACCGGCTTCCCCGCGAAGTTGCCGGACAGCTTCTACGAGCAACTGGACGCCAAACGCACCGGGGTGGTTGTAGGAAAGACCACCACCGGATGTTAACGCCGGCAGGCTGCCGCCGGGGGCAAGCCGTCCCCGTTCCACAAAGGCACCGCCTTCACCCTTCTTGCAGAAGCCGAGGTCTTCCAGTGCCAGCAAAACAGTGATGGTGAAGGAGTCGTAAGGTTCAAGAAAATCCACGTCGGATGGCGTGATGCCAGCCATTCCGAATGCCTCGCGTCCCGAGACCACACCTGCTGATACGGTGAGGTCCGGCATTTGTGTGGCGTGCCAGTGTGTCTGGCTTTCACCTGCCCCCAGGATACGGACCGGTTTCTTGACTGCGTCCCGGGCACGTTCTTTATTGGTCAGAACAATTGCTCCTCCCCCGTCGGTGACGAGACAGCAGTCAAGGCTGTGCAGCGGGTTGCTGATCATACGCGATTGCAGTACGTCCTCAACTGTCAGTGGGCCGCGTCGCCATGCCTTGGGGTTCATCTGTGCCCATTTGCGTGCCGTAACCGCGATTTCTGCCAGTTGCTCGGACGTTGTCCCGTACAGGTGCATGTGGCGAGCTGCAATCATAGCGTAGTACCCGATTGGGAAAGGCAGACCGTAAGGAGCCTCAAATTGAGACCTGATGGTTGGTCTGGACTCCCCTGCTGCCATTGACCGTGACCGGAGAGACCGCTGCCGTGACGCATATCCCACCAGCGCTACTTCACACCGTCCATTGGTAATAGCCATCATCGCGTGGTGCACAAATGCTTCAAATGCCGCCCCTCCGAAATCGGTGGAGTCTGCATAACGCGGCTCGAAGATACCAAGATATTCACCCACCTGTACCGAACCCTCTTCCCCCATGTAGTTGGTGAAAATACCATCGACATCCTTCGTTGTCATCCCCGCTTCGGCCAGTGCTTCCTGTGCCGCGACTGCCAGCATTGAGAACTCGGTATGGTCATAGACTTCGCCCAGCGGAGTTTCGGCAGCACCCACGATATAGACCGGATTCTTCTCCCAGCTATTCACAGTGGCTCTCCTTATATATTGGTATTCACAGTATCCGGCGCTTTTGTTATAACAGGTTTCTCAAGGTCGTATCCTGAAGCAGTGCTGACACTGTACGGAAGTTGGTACGGCAAGATTCGATGCGGGATAACACAACTTCAATATTCTGTGTAACATTAGCTGTTTAAGGCAGGCTTCGTCAAGTCTTACAGTTGCGAATGCAGCCCTTCAGCTTCACATATAGAATGTTACTTACCAGACAAGCACCAATCTTTCCCGCTCTCGATATCGACAGCAGAAACCTTTACCGTGGTTCAGATGGTAGAACAGGACTTATTGCTGAGGGCTGCCCTCGAAGTACTCTCTTACTTCCGGCTTTGTCAGGTATATTATCACGAGTATACCTATCACTGTCCCGAATGGAAATGCGAATAAACTGAAGACGGAATGGACAATACACATGATTCGCCCCCAACTCCGCCCCTGGAGCAGTCCGATACCACCTGCCAGGCCTATACCGGCAGCTACCAGCAGGGAGAGCAGCGCAATACTGAGCCCGAATACAGCACCGATTTCAAAGTATACAACGTGAATTGAAACTCCGGGAAAAGCAAAAATCAGTATTGCCGCCATACCTATCAGGACAAAAAACACGCTCAGGAACATCCAGATGGCTACCAGGATAAGAAGGTCAGGCCTTTTCATTGCTGTTACCCCCTTCATTTTACTACCGGGACATATATGAATGATGCAGTTTATACTTCCTTACTTAATACCCCGACCGTAAGGTCGTGGGAAGTTTATTGCAGTATTATATGACTGACCGGTCCTGTTATCAACCCCGTCAGGTCTGGCCCGTATTCCTGCAAATCACTCCTGTTTAATATCAACTTTTGTAATACAAAAATAACACGGAAGACTGAAATATTTGCTGAAAAAGGAGTTTTCGTTTGGTACATCAGTATTTACATGATTACCGCCAGATGGCTGCGAATTATTCCTGATTATTAACCTGATAATTGCTTGATAAACTGCATAAAAAATATTTGTTAATCGGCTACTAACATACTATAGTGATAGGACTGAAATCGTGGGAGCAATGATCATGATTAATGCTGCTCTGAAAATTACGGATACAACGCTTCGTGACGGTCACCAGTCAAGTCTGGCGACGCGGATGCGGACAGAGGACATGGTGGAGCTTGCCGCGGAGATGGACAAGGCAGGTTTCCACTCCATGGAAGTATGGGGTGGAGCTACCTATGATGTCGCCATAAGGTTTCTCCACGAAGACCCGTGGGAAAGACCGCGCATCCTGAAAAAACTATTGCCGAATACTCCCCTGCAGATGCTGTTGCGGGGTCAGAACCTGGTAGGGTACCGTCATTATGCCGACGACGTGGTTAAAGCGTTCGTGGGGAATGCTGCTGAAGCCGGAATAGACATTTTCAGGGTATTTGATGCCCTGAATGATGAACGTAATTTGCAGGCTTCCGTTGATGCAGTCAAGGCCAACGGGAAACATGCACAGCTTGTCATCTGCTATTCCCTGACCCAGCCCAAAATGGGCGGCCCTGTATTTAATCTTGACTACTATATTAATAAGGCGCTCATTCTTCAGGAGATGGGCGCTGACAGTATATGTATCAAGGATATGGCGGGACTGCTGGCTCCTGATGATGCGTATGTCCTGGTGTCGGCACTTAAAAAAGCCCTGTCTGTGCCTGTCCAACTGCACACACATTATACCAGCGGCATGGCAGCAATGACGTGTCTCAAGGCTGTTGAGGCGGGGATTGATGTTATTGATACTTCGCTGGCTCCTCTGGCTCTACGCTCATCGCAACCTGCCCTGGAACCGATTGTGGCAACACTGCGTGACACTCCCAGGGATACCGGCCTGGACCTCGTGCAGTTAATGAAGCTGGGAGAAAAACTTGAAACCATTGCTGTATCGTACAAAGACCTCGTCAGCACATCTCGTCTGTCCATCATAGATACCGGTGTGCTGGTCCACCAGATTCCGGGTGGTATGACCACCAACCTGGTAACTCAGCTTAAACAGAACAAGGTCCTGCACAGGCTGGATGAAGTACACCAGGAAATACCTCAACTCAGGAAAGAGCTGGGTTATCCCCCACTGGTGACGCCGACCAGCCAGATTGTCGGGGCTCAGGCAGTATCAAACGTAATTGCCGGCAGGTACAAGGTAGTATCTATGCAGCTTATCAACTACTGTTATGGTGCGTATGGCAAGCCCCCGGCGCAAATCGATCCCGAAGTACAGAGTACTATCTTGAAGCGCTATAAGAAGGGGCAGGAGCCGATTACGTGCCGTCCTGCCGACCTGCTGGAACCGGAGATGGAAAAAGCAAGGGAAGCCATCAAAGATTTCAGTGAAGATATGGGAGATATCCTGATTTATGCCCTGTATCCGATAACAGGGCTGGAATTTTTAAAGGCAAAATACGGTTTGCTGGCAGAGGCTTACGTCGG
>DUES01000079.1 GCA_011192055.1 Dehalococcoidia bacterium | reverse complement strand
TACTGATTCCGGTGCTATTTCCAGCAATTTGCGGAGTTTTTCAGGATGGTTGACCGCGTAGTGTGCGACCAACTCCTTTAGCCTGATACGTTCGTTGATTTCAGCATCGGTCTCAGGCCTCGCCTGGGCAGGCCCTCCCGGGCTTTCTTTCACGGCAGCGGTGGGACGCTTTGCCTCTGTTGAAGGCAATTCCGGTTTCTCTTTTTCCGGCTCTTTCTGTGGTTTTGTTTCTCTTACAGGTTTTTCGTCGGTTGCTTCGCCCTTTACCGGAGGAGTCATTGCTGCGTCTTCCACGGTATCTGGTTCCGTATCATTTGCCAGGGACAAGCCGGATATCATCTCCAGGTGTTTGTTCAGACGCTCGGTCACTTTTCTGATATATTTGGTCTTTCCCTTTTCGATTGCGTAGGTTATCTCTTCTATCCTCCTGTCGGCCAGGGTAGCATACAGCTCTGCCCTGGCAACATCGGAGGAACTGAATGTCAGCCTGACGTTCTCGGTAGCCAGCTTCACCGGATAAAGCGGGCTTCCGGGCATGCTTGATTCGGCAGCAAGTACCGTGGTGCCTCCGCCAAGTACCAGTGCCAGAACGACAACTATTGTAACCACCCAGCGAGGCTGTAATTTTAAGGACGGCCGCCATTTAAGTATGGACTGCCACCGCCCGGACGGAATCCTGTCCATTTCCAGGCGTAATTGATATCTTGCTCTTGCCCTGAACTCGCTATCCGGTTCAATGCTCTGAAGCTCGCGGGTTGCTACTGCTGTCCGTAATAACGGTTCCAGTTCGGCAGCATAGTCAGGGTACCTGTCAAGACATTGCTGCAAAGTCTCTTCGCCCGTAAGAATCCGTTCCAGGCACTCGTCAAGAATATCGTTGAATTCTCTGCCTTTAAGCACCATTCTCCCCCGCGAGCAGGATCCGGCGCAGTGCTGCTATTGCACTGTGTTGCAAAGCGTTGACCGCACCCTCACTCTTACCCATAGTCCGGGCTACCTCGGCAATAGTCAGTCCGCCTGCAAAGCGCAGGCTGACGACCTCACGTTGTGCTGCTGTCAGTTTCCGCGTTGCCGTCATTACACGCTCGATATCCATCTGCTGCTCGATGGCCTGGCGCGGGTCCTCATCGCTTACCAGCAGTGATTCCTCCAGGGGGACGGTGGGTCTCTTGCTCTCTTTCCTGAAAAAGTCCACCACAAGGTTGTGGGCAATTCGGAATAACCATGCAGAGAAGGGCACTCCCTTCCAGCGGAATGATGAGATGGATTTATATGCCCTCACGAAGACCTGCTGGGTCATATCCTCAGCCTCCGCTTTATTCCCTATGCGGACCACCACATAGCGATAGAGCTTATCGAAATAGGCCTCGTATAGTTCGGTGAAGGCCTCCTTGTCTCCGTGCTGTGCACGGTGGACAAGGTTCTGTTCTTCTTGCACCAGATAACCCCCGTTCCTGGTGATGCTTACGCTCATTCTACATCCTGCGCAAACTTTTAGACAATACGGCGGTCATCTTACGCTCATTATATATAACGTAACAGGTGATAAAAGGATAGGGGCCGCCGGAGGTATTTATTACATTCACACAAACTTCACCTGTAACAGAAAATCCCGGACGCAGTAGCCTGATATTATGGCCGACTGGTACCGGATACGGGTAAATATGTTACAATTACCCGTACATGTGAGTCCTGGTCGGAGGGATGGTTACTTGCCCGATTACGTTCGTCGGTTGCGTCTTGAGGATATTCCCCAGGTCCTTGAAATAGACCGAGAGGCTTTTCCTACGGAATGGCCACCGCCCAACTTAAAACACGAACTTGATAACCACATGGCGCACTATATTGTGGCTTGCCGGTCTTCTGAGATGATGGAGGAAGCCGTAAAGCCGGAAGACCCGCCGGACAATGGCTTTAACGGCCTGCTGTCCCGGTTGCGCATACTCTTCGGTGGTAACAAACCGGCAGCTCTCACAGGACCTGCAGTGCAGGGTGGCGAGGTGATTACCGGTTTCGCCGGTTTCTGGATAATGGTCGACGAGGCTCATATAACCAGCATTGCCTCCAGGGGAATATACCGGGGCCAGGGTATCGGTGAGCTGCTGTTACAGACAGTTATCGATATGGCCGCTGAAAGGAAAGCCCGCATTGCCACCCTGGAGGTCCGCGTCTCCAACTCTGTTGCCCAGAACCTCTATACCAAGTACGGTTTTAACCAGGTTGGCCTGCGGCGTGGTTATTATTCGGATAACCGCGAAGACGCCCTCATCATGTCTACGGACCAGATAAACTCGACGGAATTTCAGAAGTCCTTCAGGGAATTGCAGAAGAACTACCGGATAAAGTGGGGGGCTGCCCGCCATCAACTGTCCCACTAGGCCCACACCGGTAAAACTGGTATACCGTTACTGCCTGTCTGGCATGTGTCCCCGCATAAAGTTAGCGGTCACCGAAGAGAAAACCTGTTAATGATGGGTACCGGACCGGGACTTCGGTGGTCCCGATAGCGTCTATTAACCAGCCTTCCAGGCCTTCGCGGCATTTGGCCAGGGGCTCTATTAACTGGCTGACATTAATCTCTTTGAAGCTGCGTGACTTGTCTTTCTTGATAATCTTGAGGTCTGCATTGATGTCTTCGACTATGTCAAAAGTCATCTTCAGGGTCTCTTGAAGAGGATCACTGAGAAACGAAATCTTGGACTTGTTAAGTTCCCAGTTCGTCCTCTCAAATCTCTTGAATTTCTCCCGCTGGTGGTAAGTTTCTACCAGTGCCTGGTTTATTTTTACGTCAAATAGCAGAAACTGGATGACTTCCGGACGATTCCTTACGCCCCCCCTTCCACGGAGTAACGAGAACAACAACACTATCACAACTACCGACACAATCAGAATCAATCCACCGGTATCCATAACTTCCTCCTTAACCGGGTACAACGGGTGGTGTTACCACCCGCAATTAGACCACACCTAAATTAAACCATATAGTGTTCTACCTGTCTATTAAATCAGGTTGGGGAGCGCTGGCTGCATCATAAGGACTCTATGTTTCAGATGGCGGCTCTGAAGCAAGTTTACCCGCAATCGCCCAGTTATGCTTCGGGTTGTCCTTAATAATAACCTGCACCGCATTCTGTGGGACACCAATCTGCACAAATGAATCGGTTATTCCCTCGACCAGTTTTTTCTTCTGGTCAACGGTACGGCCTTCCCACATTTCCACGATTACTAACGGCATGACGGCCTCCGGAACAGTAATAAGACAGGAACATGGTAATACTGCAGGTCAGTTTTGTCAATCTGACAGGAGTATGATTGTTAGTGTCTCGAATACTCCTGTGAAGTCGTGTACAAAAAACAGACTTACAGGTAGAGTCCCTATTTCTTGAATTTATCTCTCAGTGCCTGGATTTCCTGCTGTTTGTTGAACTCTTCCTGGTTCATAGATTCACAGGAATTCAGTTTACCATCCACGATGCTGACATTCAGCATAGCACGGCATTTCCAGCACTTGTACGGTCCGTCAAAGCTGGAGTCGGACAGGGAGAAACCACCTTCGGTATTACATTCCGGACAGGTTATCTTGATAATCATTACCACGCCACCTCCCCTGTATAGTGCTGAACAACCATGATATCGCACCTCTCTCAGGAAATGCTAGTACGGCCGGTACATTTTGTCAATAACTAACCGGCAGAAAGTCCGGGGTAACAGGATAAGAAGTTTTCATTCTTTCTTCACCAGCAGGCAGATATTCCGGGAAAAGTATTTAAGCGGCCAGCGATAGGACTTTTCCGGGAATGAGCTTAATATCTGGAAACCGGCATTCTTTACCAGTCTTTCCAGTTCCGGGTAGGTAAACAGGTAGTAATAGCGCTGCAGGATTTCATTGCCTGTCCGCCACGGGACCATAGTTTCCTTTCCCCGTCGACAGAACCTTGACTGCCACCGGTTCCAGACAGTGATAAAAGCCTCACCACCCGGTTTCAGTACCCTGCGGAGTTCACCCAGAGATGTTGTCACACCGTTTCTATTCAAATGATGATACGCAGCCACTGAGATTGCCCGGTCGAAGGTCTCCGCAGCGAACGGCAAACGGGTAATATCTGCCGCTATCAGAACAGGACTGAAGCTGAATTTATCTGCATAGTTCTGCCCCTGTCGCAGCATTTCCCGCGAGAAATCGACTCCAAACAGTTGGAAACTGTCCTTAAAGGGCAGGAAGTCAGGTCCATGGGCACAGCCGAGGTTCAGGAGCCGGCCACTCTGCCACCGCTGTGACAGGGTCTCCAGTTCACTGCGGAATATGG
>DUES01000078.1 GCA_011192055.1 Dehalococcoidia bacterium | reverse complement strand
GAGGAGTACTGCATGGACCTTTTCCACCAGGTTCATCGGCCGGAGCAGGTCGGTCTCACGTGTACCCGGTGCCGAACCCCGGACATCCACTCCGGCCACTGCTCCTTCTTCACACAGTATCACGGTGCAGCCGGTTGATGCCTCGGGGCTGGTCCAGTGGCCGACACGGATACCCGCTACATCAGTAATAGCTCCTGCCACATTGTCTCCTTCGTTTCCCGGTTATCCTGGAAAGGTCAGGCGGAACTCACACAATAATACCAAACCGCATTTCTCATATACATTGTAACGGCAGATACGTAATCAGAAAACCTGGCGCTGGTTCGTCCGGGATACCTCGGAGAAGAAACCTGCCACCCTTGCCAGGTATTCGTTCCGTATTATGCGGTAGCCCTGGGTATGTTCGGCACCGGGTACTGCCCACAGGAGATTTGAGGAATTACGTCCCTCGTGAAACAGCCGGTAAGCATCATTCACCGGTACGCCGCTATCACGCTCCCCATGGATAAAGAATACCGGGCATGTTACTTTCCCCATGACCGTTTCCGGGTCTGCCAAGTCCATGTTATGCACCGCTCTGCTCATGAAAAAGACACCGGGAGAGAGAACCTGGGCAAGTATTCCGGGGTATCCTCTTTTTGTCAGTTCTCTTTCGAAGCTCTCACTCAAGCTGGCAAAACAACTATCGGATACTATCGCACTGACGGGTTCCCGGCTGGCAAACAGCAGAGTCGCTGCAGCCCCGGAGGAGAACCCCATGATTTTAATGTCCTCGTGGCCCCGTCTTCGCATAAAATCAACCGCGCCTCCAACATCCCGGTCATTGCAGGGGAAAAGAGAGCCCTGGCCCCCGGATTCTCCACGCCCGCTTAAATCGAAAAGCAGGACGCTGTACCCCAACACCACCAGGTCCCTCGTCAGGCCGAGCGTGTCTGTCACAGGGTCGACACGGTTCTGCTCTCCGCCATTTACAATAATGATGCATTCCGGCCCCGCCCTGAAGTACCAGCCCCTCAGCAGCACGTCTTTCATCCTGCTTGGGAAACTTACTTCTGCACATGGCTGTTCAGGGCTGAACATCAGTGGTAACCGGCGTGCCCTGACGGCTACACCTGCGATGTAGGCTGTTAGGCCAAGGTACGCTGCAATTATCGATAGTACGGCTATAATGAATATCGTCATTCCTGTTCCGACTCTACCCTGCAGGCCGTTATGGTTTACGTGTATGCAACAATCCTTCGTGTATCAACCCTAACCTGATGAGAGTGAAGGAAATATCTTTTGCTTCCTGAACTGGAGAAAATGTTCGGAGACATAGTTGAGCGGTTTTTGAGCCAGGTTGAACTTCTCCTGGAGCTGCTCGAAGACTCCGTTCAGTTCCAGGACCGAGGAGTTTCTGTGTCCGAGGGCCAACTGGTAGAACCGTTTCCCTTCTTCTTCATAATCTGCTGCGGTCCTGTTCAGTCTCCTCAGGGGACGCCGTACCCGTTCGCCACTGTCCGAGTGACCCAGGTCAGAAGCTACATATTCCGGAAACATGCCCAGGATGAACAGGCACAGGTCGGCAATCCTCTTGTAAAAGGCAAACCTGCTTTCCTCATCGACCGCTTCACAGAGCGTAATAAGGCTGTCAATATCCATATCACTGTACCGGTATTTCCGCCAGACACCCTTCCGTTCCCGGACCGGCATGGTGAAGCTCTCGATTTTTGTAAAGGAAGCCAGCATCTGCGCCAGGTAATTCAGGACCGTCCTGTCGCCAAGAAACTGCACTACTTCGTCGGCATCAAACACGGGTATCCGCTGTCCCTTTTTATGCTCTATGGTATAAGTCTGAGTTTCAAGCTCAGAGACAGCCTGCCTCAGTAGTATATTGAAAAGAAAGCACGGGCTGATACTGGTCAGTATCGTCTCTTCACCCACGAATATCAGCCGTTGAAACAGTTTCCCGACTTCCTGTTCGAGCATTCCCTCGATAATGGCCGGGTCACCTTTTACCGTGTCCAGCCTGTCTACGAGGCGCGGTTCGACTGTTTCGACAAGAAACCGGATATCGCCATGAGTGAGTTCAGAAAATAGCCCTCCCATCATCATCCCTCCTGCCGCACAATCCGTCTGTTTAACCCGGGAGTATCGTATCCGGTCAGTACCGTCATTAAAGCAAAACACCCGGATAAAGTCCAGCCTTTTTTCACTTTAAATTATTAAGATAAACCGTCAGTAAACACCTGCCACGAGGTCAGGGCAGCCACCGTATCCTTATCGGGTGCCTGTAACGTATTATATTCCGGGAGCATTTCCTGCCCATCCTCAAACCGTCCCGCATGATACACTTGTGCTCCTCAACATGTCAACCGCACTGGAAGGTCACCCGTATGACGTGTATAGTAGTATTTATATCATCAAAATAGCAATCCAGTAACAGGAGGGAAATGTAATGCCGGAATACGTACTCTACGAGAAGAAAGGACGCATCTCCTATATCACCCTGAACAAACCGGAACGCCTGAATGCCCTCGGCAGCGAGCTTTCACTGCAGCTTAGGGACGCAGAAGACAGGTTTGCCGAAGATGAAGACGCCTGGGTGGCCATTCATACCGGTACCGGCCGGGCCTTCTGTGCCGGACGTGACCTCAAGGAAGTCAGCGAGCAGGATTCCAAAGGCGCTGCCAATCTGCCGTTTGCACGCAGACCTTCCGTACAGCACAACAAGCTTACAATTGCCGCCGTGAATGGTCTGGCTTACGGCGGAGGTCTGGAACGTGCCCTCGGCTGTGACATTCGTATCTGCTCGGAAAACGCCACGTTTGCCCTCGCTGAGGTCAGGGTAGGGCTGTGTCCGCCATCCGCCATGTTTGTACTGCCCCGCCTTATCGGGTTGTCCAATGCCATGTGGTTCATGGTAAGCGGTGAGCCAATCGATGCCGTGGAAGCACACCGCATCGGGCTGGTGACAAAGGTTGTTCCCCCTGATGATTTATTGCCAACCGCCACGCAGATGGCAGAGATTATCTGCCAGAATGCGCCCCTTGCCGTACGCGCCACGAAACAGATTGCCAACCTGGGCTTTGAAGTACCACTGGACTATGCCCGCCGGCTTGGACAGGGGCTAATCACTTCAGTCTGGAGTTCCGAAGACGCCGCCGAGGGAGCGAAAGCCTTCGTGGAAAAAAGGAAGCCTGTCTGGAAAATGCGTTAATTTTTACAAGTTCAAGGGATAGACTGCACATGTAAAACGAGAGTACCGGGAAACCGGCTGGTATCTCCGGGCCTCTTACCGCGGCTTAATACCGAGAAAGAGTACACT
>DUES01000077.1 GCA_011192055.1 Dehalococcoidia bacterium | reverse complement strand
TAGTCACTATTCGTGATGGCCGTACCAGTCTTGAAGCAATACGAAAAGAACCGGAGACTGAAATACCGGAAGACCTGGCCCAGGAAACACATGACGAGTTTATCGTTATTGACAGTGCGGGCAGGCTCCAGATTCCACGTGACTCTATTGAATCCCTGAAGATGGGAAACCGGGTAAAAGTCTTCCTCGAGGGTGACCACCTCACTATCTGGCCGGCAGACCGGGACAGTAAACGCCCGGCTCAAGACGGATACTAAATCAGCACTAAGAAACCTCCCTGCCAACAGGCAACTGCTACTGCGGCAATTACCACTACTAAACCCCCATTTTCCCGTAACAACTTGAAAAACATTGCCAACCCGTTTAATATCAATAAGGATAAGATGTTGTGGACAATACCTTACCCGGAGAAATCTAGAACACGGAGGCAATAATGAAACTGGAAGATGTCAAAAGTATTGGCGTCATGGGCGGCGGTGTGATGGGTGGCGGCATCACTCAAGCACTGATCCTGGCTGGTTACAAGGTCATCTGTCGCGATCTGAAAGATGAAATACTTGAAAAGACCAAAGATACCATGATTAACGGCCGTTTCGGTATCCAGGGCGGCGTTGACAGAGGTAAGCAGACCCAGGAAGAGATGGATGCTGCCCTGGCCAGGCTTACCCTCACCACCAAGGTTGAAGACCTCAAGGACGTTGACCTTCTGATTGAAGCCATTGGTGGGGGCGAAAACGGTCAACTGGAGAATAAACCGCTCAAACTGAAGATATGGGCCGAGATGGACGCACTCGTCAAAAAAGAGGCCGTCTTCGCCAGCAATACCTCGATGTTTACCATTGCGGACCTGGCAGTAGCGACAAACCGCAAAGACCGCTTCATCGGTATGCACCTCTTCAGCCCGGCCAATATCATGAAGCTCGTTGAGGTAACCTACACCGCAGACACAACTGAGGATACAATCAAGCTGATTATAGACCTCTCAAAGAGCATGGGCAAGACTCCGGTGCGCATTAAGGATGTACCGGGAGATACCGGGTTCATCGGCAACCGTATCTTTGCTGCCACGCGAAAAGAAGCGCAGAAGATAGTCGATGAAGGTATCGCAACCGAAGAAGACGTCGATACTGCCATGATGCTCGGATTCAACTGGCCGGCAGGCCCGCTTGGTATGGGTCAAGGCGCGCGCTCCGGCTGGAAGTAATTATCAACTGAATAGTTGGTCCAGCCTTTACGGTTGAACAGGAAACAGGCAGAGTTACTCCTGCTGGCCTGTCAATATTTGCAGCAGCCCTGCTTATCCGGACTGTTACTGTTGCGGATTGATAGCACAAACCGCTCCTGATACATCTGTATCAGGAGCGGTTTTATTTTTACCAGAACTTATTTACGGGTAGAATATACCCGGTATACTATTCAATTTTCAGCACATTATCGCCAATCAGTAAGGCACCGGTTGACAGGTTACGACACCAACCCCATGATTCCACCGACAAGAGCAATTATCACACCGGCGGCCACTGCTATCCAGCCACCCACTTTCAGAGCACCCGGCTGAGGGCGCCCCGGCCAGTGCGCGATGAACTCCCGAAGGTCGGTACGGGTAGTCAGGGATTCATAATATTTCTTCTCTTCCCGTCTTCCCCATAGTATTGATACCACACCGAGGGCGACAAACACACCCCCCACCACCAGCGGCATTATCCAGTCCTGGGAAGCCATACCTTGCTGCACCTCCTGAGGCTATTCAAGCAATACTGCTCGTACCCCGCCCCACTCCCCCGTATACCGTTGAAAATGGGACTCCACCTCTTCCCAGCTTGGCAAGGACAGGTATATTATATACTATTTCGAAAGAATTTCTACTATTATCTAGGTAACATCTACGGTGGCGCCGGCAGCCTCCAGCTTATCCTTCATGCTGGCAGCGTCTTCCTTTGACACGCCTTCCCGTATCGGTTTCGGCGCACCCTCCACCAGGTCCTTGGATTCCTTCAGACCCAGGGCTGTCAGTTCACGAACTGCCTTAATAACATTAATCTTGTTTGCGCCAAAGTCCTTGAGGATAACGTTAAACTCTGTTTTTTCCTCCACCTCAGCAGCAGCTTCCGCCTGGGCTCCTCCTGCCGGAGCGGCAATAGCCATGGGGGCTGCCGCGGTTACGCCGAATTCCTCTTCCAGAGCCTTTACCAGTTCTGAAAGTTCAAGTACATTCATCTTCTTGACGGCATTCATAATGTCATCAATAGCTGTGGACTTCTTTGCCTTTGTTGCCTTGGTTGAAGCTTTCGCTGCTTTAGGTTTCTCTTCGACTGCTTCTTCTACAGCCGCTTCCTGGGTTCCTTCTTCTTTCTTCTCAGCCATTCTATTCTCCTTCTAGCTGCTGAATTCTAGCTTGTAATACACCCGCGAGCCCTCGAAGTGGACTGGCAAGACAATTCACCAACCCATTGATGGGACTCTTCATTCCACCGACCACTCTGGCCAGCAACACTTCCCTTGGTGGCAGATTCGCAATGTTTATAATCTCTTCTGCGGTGAGCACCCTGTCGGATATAAAACCAGACTTAATGCTTACGGTAGCCCCGGAGGTACGAATATAGTCAGTCAGCGTTTTACTGATTTCACTCATATCGCCGTAACCAAATGCAATAGCCACCGGTCCTTCAAATCCCCCACCCAGGTCCGCCTTGTCTGCCCGTTCCGCAGCGAACCGGGCAAGAGTATTCTTCACCACCCGGTAGGAGCCATTTGACTCCTGGATTTTACGTCGCAATACGGTTATCTGCGAATTGGTCAGACCACGATAGTCCGTCAGGATACCGATACTGCTTTCGGAGATTTCCTCCTGCAACTCCTCTATGATTTGCGTCTTCTTTGCTCTGGACACTTTACTTCATACCCACCTTCTTTGATTCACTATCCCTTATGGGTACCTGTTAAAAAGAAAGTCCCTGTACCTGCCGCACAAGGACTTTCACTGGTTTTACCCAATTTTCGTGACTACTACCGAAAGTAACGTTCTTCGATAATCAGTCATATATTCCCTCGGCAGGCGTGCTTCAAAACTTTCTTTGAAACCTGATTTAAGCCGACGACCCTTCGGTCAAAACCGGCACCCACTGTCTCAGGATATTCTGTTTGCTATATTATACCACTTTTTTATCTCTAATCTCTAGTCCCCCAGACAGAAATAGCACAGGTAAATGAACCGGGCTGACCCCCAAGATTATGCGTCATTCCCAGCTTGACATCCTTCACCTGTCGCTGGTCAGCTTTGCCCTGGAGCTGCTTGTAAACCTCGTATATCATGCGGACACCGCTGGCACCAATCGGATGCCCGAAGCATTTCAGACCACCATCGGTGTTTATCTTGGGACCATCACCACTGAGTTCAAAAAAGCCATTATCAATGTCGTCCTTAACCTTGCCACGAGGACTGAAACCAACGTCCTCCATGGTGATTGCTTCGGTGATGGAGAAGCAGTCATGGACTTCACAAACAGAGATATCCTCCCGTGGGTTCTTCACATCAGCTTGTTCGTAAGCCATTCGGGTCGCATGAACTGCCTCGTCAAAGTGTGTGAAGTCATAGTAATCACGCAGGCTGCCCTGCTGGGCACCCACACCAAGCCCGAAACCCTTTACCAGGATATAGTCATCACGCATGGTCTTCGCAATTTCCGGCCGGGTAATAATCGCCGATGCCGAGCCGTCACTGACTCCGCAGCAGTCATACAACCCGAGGGGGAAAGCCTGTATCGGGGCATTAATTGCCTGCTCAATAGTTATTGGCCTCTGGAAGTGAGCTTTAGGATTGAGTGAACCGTTGTAGTGGTTCTTAACATCAATCCTGGCCAGCATCTGCTTGCCTTCTTCATAGCTCAAACCGTACTGGTAGAAGTACCGGTTAGCTGCCAGGGCAAACTGTGCCGGAGGCGGTACTCCCGGTGCAGTCTGAGCTGACGGCTGTCCGCCGCCGCCGGTCAGAAAGCCCACACCGGAATCCTTCAGTTTCTCGACTCCGGCAACAAGTACCATGTCATATATGCCAGCAGCCACGGCGAAACAGGCATCCATCATGGCGTTTGTACCGGTGGCGCAGAAGTTCTCAATCCTTGTTATCGGGATATACTCTGTCTTGATTGCATGTGCCAGGACCTGCCCTGACATCTGGTTCTGAGTACCCAGCCACGCAGCCTGGATATCCTCAGAGGTGATGCCGGCATCTTCAAATGCCTCGCTGGTGGACTCTACCAGAAGGTCTTCCGTACCTGTATCCCAGCGCTCACCAAACTTGCAACAACCCATACCAACAATGGCAACCCTGTCCTTAATACTTTCCATATGATTATCTCCTCCTGCGAGAGATCCGGGTATTTTTATTACTGATTACGCAAGTATCTCAAGCACTCCCTAGAACCTCTGCGGCATTGCTTTCCAGAAATAGTTATGGACACCACCGGAGGAACGGAGTTTCCGGAAGGTCATCTGAACCGGTTTTTCACACTGTACGTCCTCAACCTCCCGGTCGGTCATGGTGAACAAACCTCTGCCGCCGCCTTCGAAGTTTATTATGGTAATCGCCAAAGGTGCGTCTAAACCACCCACTAGATAATCCAGGGAGAAAGTAAATATCTTACCCGGTCTGTCAGAGAGACGCACTGCCTCCCACTGGTCTTTGGTATGGCATCGCGTGCATATACGCTGCCGCGGGTATTGTATCAGACCGCAGTTAAGGCACTTAGCTCCATGCAGACGGTCGATTGATTCACGAGCCCGCCACCGGGCTGATGCAGATGGAGGACCACCCTCCAGTCCTTTCAGAATTGCTCCTCTTACTCCTACATTCTTACGTATCCGCTTCTTCTCAAGGTTACCCTTAATGCCATGCTTGCCATTTACTTTGGATATCTGGTCGGTAGTCTCCAGGAGAATAGCATCCGCACCATCGCCATAGCTGGTAACCAGAATCTTCTGCCCCGGTTTAGCTTCTTCCAGAGCGGCAATCAATTGCATCAGCGGATAGGCAGCGCCGGTATTACCCATCTGGCCAAAAAGCGGGTCCTGTACCTGACCGGCATCCAGGCCCAGTTGCCGCGCCATCTCCGCGTGCCGTCTCGGGTTAGGTCCGTAGAGTACTGCCTTATCGATGTCCTTGATACTCAGGTTTACTTTCTTGAGTAGACCCTCTATTGCTTCCGGCATCACCGAGAGGTATCCGGTCTGCAATACAAAGCGGTCTTCCCATGTCCGTACGGCACCGTCACCCTCAGCCCGCCAGTTGTCCAGTACCTCGTCGGATACCGAGTAGCTGTCGATAACGTTAGCGATAACACCATCATTACCGATGAGCAGTGCTGCCGCACCATCTCCGGAATTCTGATCGAAATCCGACCCCGGTGTACCGGTCCGGCAGTCAGCCACCGAAATCATTGCCTGATTAGCAGACCCGGCCTTAACCGCATCTAACGCCGATTTCAGGGCCTGTGTTCCTGCCCGTAGAGAGTTGGTGACATCATTGGTGACGATATCGCGACGCAGGTCAACTGCTGCGGCAACCATGGCAGCTCCCTGCTTCTCAATGTAAGGTGAAGTAGTTGTGGCAAAGGTTAAGCTGTCCACCGCTTCACGGTCCCCGTCACTGATACAGTCCATACCGGCGGCAACTGCCATAGTGATGCTGTCCTCATCGAAGTTTACCACCGGTTTCTCAATGGGTATACCCCACCCCGCAGTCTCCTTCCCCAGTCTGTAGAACGGAATGTATGCTCCGTAAGATGTGATTCCTGCCATCATACCTCCTTGATACATTGTCGACCCGTAGTATTGACCAAGGGTCACACTGATCCAGTTCCAGAATCTGAGTAAAACAATATCGCTATTATATACCACAGAGGGCTGGCCCTGCACCTGCAGTATGACCAGCCCTCCCAGTTTCAATATAGGACTGTACCTTTTAATTAAT
>DUES01000076.1 GCA_011192055.1 Dehalococcoidia bacterium | reverse complement strand
TCGTGGCCGGGGAGACTGCCTGTTATACTTTGCTGGCCTTTATCAGCATTAAGATGGAGATTCACTGGAGGTCGAACCCTGTAGGGAAAGTGCGTTATAACCTTCCTTCCCTTCGTAATCTAATCGAAGGTAATTTCACACAATCCCCTTGACAGTACCCATTTGGCTGAGGAATTAAACAAAGATACATTTACACAATAAACTCTCAGCATCAAGTGGCTTTTCAGACGTCTTTTTCAGTGGGGTAGGATTTTGTGCATTTTCTAGTTCGTTTTGAGCTTGTTACTGGTGTTGGAGGATCCCGTGAGGCAGAGGAACGGGAGCTTTTTACTAACGCCCGCAGTTTTTCTTATGCTTCTTACCGCTGACACAGGACGGCCCTGTTGAGGATACGCTGGGAGTTCTGCCTATTGTACGGTATGGTGGGCGGTACAGGACTCGAACCTGTGACCCCTTGCGTGTAAAGCAAGTGCTCTAACCAACTGAGCTAACCGCCCAAAGGTGAAGTGGCGCGCTTGGCGGGGTTCGAACCCACGGCCTCAGCCTCCGCAGGGCTGCGCTCTATCCATCTGAGCTACAAGCGCACAAGCTAAATAAATGGTGCCGAAGGTGAGATTTGAACTCACACGCCCTTGCGGACACTACGCCCTGAACGTAGCGCGTCTGCCATTCCGCCACTTCGGCGCTATACGAATACTAATTTAACCCATCTGGGTCAGGTAGTCAACTGGCAGCTTCCACTTCCCCGTAACCTGAGTGACTTCTGCAGCACCAGTTAACGTTATCGAGGTCATTCTTACAGATGTATTCACTGCCTGTGGAACATTGGTCATTGATTTCTTTCATGTCACCACCTCTAATGATATTTATTATGCTTCACTGAAGGTTTACTAACCGGGAATCACGAATTGACGTCCTGACAGGACTGGCATTAGAATGATTATAGTTCAGGGGGTGCGATTTGTATCAGAAGGCTACTCTTAATAATGGTTTGCGTATCATCACCAGCGAAATGCCGCATACACGTTCGGTTTCAGTCTGTATCTTTGTCGGGGTTGGTTCTCGGCATGAGGTTGATACTGTTGCAGGTGTTTCGCACTTCATTGAACACCTTTGCTTTAAAGGTACCCCAAAACGCGCTGCAGCCAGGGATATTGCTACGGCAATTGAGGGAATAGGTGGCATTATTAACGCCGGCACAGACAAGGAGTTGACTATCTACTGGAGCAAGGTGGCCTCGATACACTTTCCCCTGGCTCTTGATGTACTGGCAGATATACTGCTCAACTCCAAGTTTGAAGCTGCAGAGATTGAGCGGGAACGACAGGTCATCGTTGATGAAATACACATGGTCAAGGACTCACCGTATCAGAGGGTCGGGATGCTTATCGATGAGCTTCTCTGGCCTGACCATCCCCTCGGCCGCGATATTGCTGGCAGTACGGAATCGGTAACGGCACTCACCCGGGGCGACATGCTGAAGTTCATGTCCGGCAGATACTATCCGGGTAATACCGTAGTTACGGTTGCCGGTAGTATTCAGCATGCCGATGTGGTGCAGCGGATTGAAGAAGTCCTGGGGCACTGGACCGGCAGCAGTCCTGAGACCGGTTTTTTGGCCTACCGGGACAGGCATAATCCCAGGTTGAAGGTAGAGACAAGAGATACCGAGCAGACTCATCTCTGCCTGGCACTGCCGGGACTTTCCATGCTGCATCCTGAACGGTATGTCCTGGACCTGCTTAATGTCATCCTTGGTGAGGGCATGAGCAGTCGGTTGTTTAGTGAAATACGTGACAACCAGGGCCTGGCATACAGCATTCACAGTTTTATGGAGCACTTCCTTGACTCGGGCGCACTGACTATATATGCCGGAGTGGAGCACCAGAACCTGAAGATAACAATACAGGAAATCCTGAAGCAGTTAGCATCGTTAAAGGAACCGGTCCCGGATTCCGAGCTTATCAAAGCCCGTGAACTTTCCAAGGGACGTTTGCTTCTACGTATGGAGGACAGCCGCAGTGTTGCCGGCTGGACCGGGGGGCAGGAAGTATTGACCGGGAAAATACGTACTGTTGATGAAGTTGTAGCCATCCTCGATGCCATAACGGCCGAGGAAATCAGCCAGCTTGCGCAGGAACTGCTGACAGCGGACCTGTTACGCCTGGCTGTGGTAGGGCCCACCGTCGGTGATGAAGACCTTGAGGGACTGCTAAAGCTGTAAACACGGACAAAGCTAACGTAATGAAGAAAGCCGTGGTACTCAGACCACGGCTTTCTGTTTTCTTCGTGTAGAAAGGGTGTAATGCTATCCGCTACGCGGGAGCGATTACATCATTCCGCCCATGCCGCCCATGCCGCCCATGTCAGGAGGCATTGCTGGAGCATTATTCTTCTCAGGAATATCGGTGACCAGTGATTCGGTTATCAGTACCATGGCAGCGATACTGGCAGCATTCTGCAGGGCTGACCTGACTACCTTGGTCGGGTCAATGACGCCCTTTTCAACCATGTCGCCGAAATCGTCTGCGGCAGCATCATAACCGACGCCTACCGCACTCTTTTTGACTGCATCAACAATCACCGAGCCATCTTTGCCGGCGTTATTAGCGATAGCGCGGATTGGCTCTTCAACGGCCTTGCGGATAATGTCGACACCGGTAGCCTCATCCCCTTCGACATCCAGCTTGTCCAGGACGGGCAGGGCATTGAGCAGGGCAACCCCGCCACCGGGGAGAATGCCTTCCTCGACTGCTGCCCGTGTAGCTGAGAGTGCATCCTCAACACGGTGCTTTCTCTCTTTCAGTTCAACCTCAGTGGCTGCGCCAACCTTGATGACGGCTACGCCGCCAACCAGCTTCGCCTGCCGCTCCTGGAGCTTCTCGCGGTCGAAGTCAGAGGTAGTTTCCTCAATCTGTGCCTTTATCTGCTTTATCCTTGCCGTAATAGCTTCGTCGGAACCCTTACCCTCAACAAGGGTGGTCTTATCCTTGTCGGATGTCACCCGCCGGGCGCGACCCAGGTCCTCAACAGTGACTGAATCGAGCTTGCGGCCGACCTCCTCGGAAATTACGGTTCCACCGGTCAGGATGGCAATATCCTCGAGCATCTGTTTGCGCCTGTCGCCAAAACCGGGAGCCTTGACCGCCAGTACGCTAAGAGTACCGCGCAGCTTGTTGACTACCAGGGTAGCCAGCGCTTCTCCATCGATATCTTCGGAGATGATGAGCAGGTTCTTGGATACCTGGAGTATCTTCTCCAGGGCGGGAAGGAAATCAGAAACAGCGGAAATCTTCTTATCGGTAATCAGGATGTAAGGGTCCTCGATGACTGCTTCCATTTTCTCGGAGTTGGTAACGAAGTACGCGCTGATATAACCGCGGTCGAACTGCATACCTTCGACGAACTCGGTCTCGTACTCCAGTCCCTTGGACTCCTCTACGGTGATAACGCCGTCCTTGCCGACTTTCTCCATTACCTCGGCAATGAGGTCGCCAATCTTCCGGTCAACGGCAGTAATTGTCGCTACCTGGGCAATCTGCTCCTTACCTTTGACCTCGGTTGTCTTGTTTTTAAGCTCTGCGATGATTGCCTCGGTGGCGGCCTCAATACCCTTTTTCAGGGACATTGGTTCAGCCCCGGCGGCAATGTTCTTAAAACCGTTCGTGACGATGGCATGGGCCAGAATCGTCGATGTTGTCGTGCCGTCGCCGCAGGCATCATTGGTCTTGGTGGCAGCTTCTTTAATGAGCTGGACACCCATGTTCTCGAATGGGTCCGGGAGCTCGATCTCCTTGGCAATAGTGACACCGTCGTCAATTACCGAAGGTGCTCCCCACTTCTTGTCGAGGGCAACACAATGCCCTTTTGGCCCAAGGGTTACCCGAACGGCGTCAGCCAGGGTATCAATCCCTCTTTTCAGGGCGTGTCTGACTTCATCATCAAACACTATCTGTTTAGCCATTATTTTTTCCTCCTAACGTCCTCGTTGTATGGTCTACTTGTTCTTTTTAGCTAGAATGTCACTCTCACGCAGGATAACCAGGTCCTCTTCGTCTACCTTGATTTCGGTACCACCGTACTTGGAGTAGACTACGATATCACCGGCTTGGACATCCATTGCTACGCGGTTGCCGTCGTCGTTTAGTCTCCCGGGACCTACCGCGAGGACTTCGCCTTCCTGGGGTTTTTCTTTGGCGGTGTCAGGCAGGAATATTCCTCCCTTGGTCTTTTCCTCACGCTCAATGGGTCTGACTACCAGACGGTCAGCCATTGGTTGAAGATCAATCACCATCTTCCTTACTCCTTCCAACTTGACCTCAAATACTTAGCAGTCCAACGTTTGGACTGCTAACTTTAATAATAGCGTAGTGAAGGATATGTCGCAACTCAATAGAAGGTAATTAACGGAAAAAGAGAGCTATTGGAAGGCAATAATCACGCTCAAACTTCTGTATTCTATCATGGATTACCTGAGAAAGTGCACATTTCACCTTCCGGTAGTACTGTGGAAATGAATGATACTATCGGTTACCTGTATTTGCCGGAACCGCCCTTGCTTGAAAGGAAACCGGACCATTGTTATAATCTGGCAATGATTGTTGATTTTCATACGCATATTTTCCCGCCTTCTGTTAAGGCGGAGAGGGAAAAATTCCTTAAACTTGACACCACTTTTGCCGAACTCTACTCATCACCGAAGGCCATAATTGCTACGGCAGATGAGTTGATTGCCAGCATGGACCGGGACGAAGTGGATGTTTCAGTGGTTCTCAACGGCGGGTGGAGTACGCAGGAACTGTGCGTGGAAATCAACGACTATATCCTTGAGTCCATGGAACGCTTTCCGGGACGGCTGACGGGATTCTGCGGGACGTCACTGGAGTCGGCGGAGACGGCTGTTAAGGAGATAGAGCGGTGTGCCAGGGGCGGTATGAAGGGCGTTGGAGAACTGCGACCCGACAGCCAGTTGCCCCGCGGTCTTGAGGCAGATACCATTGAACCCGTTATCGACGTAATCAGGGAGCGAAACCTTATCCTGCTGCTGCATACCTCCGAACCGGCAGGTCATCAGTATCCCGGTAAGGGAAAAGCTACCCCGGATGTGATTTATTCATTGATTACGCGTTTCCGGGATATCAGGCTGGTATGCGCTCACTGGGGGGGCGGCCTTCCATTCTATGCTCTTATGCCCGAGGTGAAGGACGCGATGACCAACGTCTATTTCGATACTGCAGCATCTCCATTTCTCTACACGGAAAAGGTGTACCGGCAGGTTATCGAACTGGCAGGTGTGGAGAAGGTACTGTTTGGCAGTGATTATCCCCTGCTTCCCCGAAAACGGTTTTACCGGGAGATTGAATCTGCGGGACTATCCCCGGACGAGAGGGAAATGGTGCTGTCCGGTAATGCCTCTCGCTTGCTGGGTATTGGTACGGGCTAGAGGAACCGGTTTTTTGTTTTAGATAAGGTCATAGACTATGGAAACAGTTCGTTCGTTTATTGCCATCGAGTTGCCGCAAAGCCTCAAAACAGAGCTTGAGGAGCTTGTCAGCCGGCTGAAATCGGAGAGCCGGACAGGCGTGAAGTGGGTAAACCCGCAGGGTATCCACATAACGCTGAAATTCCTGGGTGACGTTGCTGCCGGCAGGCTGGATGGAATTACGGGAGCACTGAAGGTTGCAGCCCGTGGAGTCAAGCCCTTTCATTTAACGGTCGGGGGGCTTGGTGTGTTCCCCAATCCGCACAGGGTACGTGTTG
>DUES01000075.1 GCA_011192055.1 Dehalococcoidia bacterium | reverse complement strand
TATCCGGAACTGATAGATGACGTGATATCCTTCGGATTTGGACGCCGCATGGCTTACACAGGTTACTTCAAGCGATTGGACCTCATCGGACTGGACTTCATCACCACCCAGGCAAAGGGGCGTGGGGCGGAGCCATGGAAGCCCATTGCAGAGCGGTTCTATCGCGGCGAATACGGAATGAAGACCGGGAAGGGCTTCTACGACTGGCCCGGTGATAGTCCCAAGCAGGTACACCGCCGACTTAATACGGAACTTATCCGGCTCATGAAACAGGACATGGAGGCTGGCGAGATATAGTGAGGGCAGCTGAGCGAACAGTGTCTGCCTGTCACGAGTGCTACTCTATGTGCCACACATGCTATAATGATTTAGCCTGCTGAGGTATATATTTGTTATATCAAGGGAGTATATGAATATGCCCACGGATATCGTGAATCAGCTTGACAGAATATTCAAAGCCAGGTCAATGGCCGTCATCGGTGCTTCACGGGACCCCTCGAAGTGGGGTGGCCGCATGGTAATGACGCCACTTACAACTGGTTATCGCGGTGAGATTTACCCGGTAAATCCCAAAGAGAAAGAGATTTTCGGGCTGACCTGTTATCCCAGCGTTAAGGATATCCCTCATGAAGTGGACATGGCCGTTATCGTTGTTCCGGCTGCTATTGTGCCCCAGGCAATGAGGGACTGTGTCAGAAAAGGCATCAAGGGTGCTGTCGTTATTACGGCCGGTTTTGCCGAGATAGGAGCCGAAGGGAAGGTTCTTGAGGACGAAGTAGAAACAATCGCCCGTGAGGGTGGCATCAGGTTTGTGGGTCCCAACGGAATGGGCATATACAGCTCTGCCGTCAGCCTGAATCTCTGTCTCCGCAACCAGATACGTGTCGGGAGAATAGCCTTTATCTCACAGAGCGGCACCTTCGGCGGGCTGCTTGCCGAGATAGCCAACCGCAAAGGCTATGGTCTGAGCAAGTTTATCAGCATCGGTAACCAGGCTGATTTGAAGGCAGCGGACTATCTTGAGTACCTGGGAGAAGACCGGCATACCAGGGCAATAGTCCTCTACATGGAAGGGTTTAAGGACGGAGAGCGGTTTTTCCGGATTGCGCGTGAAGTAATCAAGAAGAAACCCATCGTTATCTACAAGGCGGGACGTACCGAGGCGGCAGCCCGGGCGACGATGTCACACACCAGTTCACTGGCCGGTTCGGACGAAGTGTTCGAGGCTATGTGCAGGCAGGTAGGCATAATCAGGGCATCCGAGGTAGCGCAACCGTTTGACATGGCCGAGGCACTCGTAAGTCAACCACTGCCGCCCGGAAACCGGGTTGCCATTATCGGCAGTGGCGGGCAGGGTGTCGTAACCTCTGATACCTGTGAGAGTATCGGGCTGAGGGTCCCTGAATTCGATGATGAGACAAAGACTACCCTCAAGGAAGCAGTACCGGCGCATGCCCCGGTACCTTCCAACCCGGTGGATTTCGCCGGGAGCAGTCGTACACCCCTTGACGAAGCGCGGGTTGCGGATGCACTTGCCAGGATTGATTACATAGACGGTATTATCTGCAATTCACCTCATCTCCGTGGCGGCGTCTCCAGCGGTGACTTTGCCCGTAAAGCTATCCAGGGAGCAGAGATGCTGGCTGCCATACCGAAGCAGTACGGCAAACCGGTCATAACGCTGAGATGGGGTTCGATGGACAACGATGTTGCCAGCAGCATTGTTAAAGCTGCCGGTATTCCGTCCTACGATTCGCCCGAGCAGTGTGCCCGGGCGATGCAGGCCCTGGCCAGCTACGGTGAAGTCCTGCGGCAACTGGAGCACGAGTAGCCCCGGGTGTTAGACCTGCCCGAAGCTACAACTCAATCCATTTGCCGGTACCGATAGTATTACCTGCCGGGTCAATCAGGGTGCGCAGGGTAAGCAGTTGCTCCTCGTTGGGGAGCTTTAACTTTTCAACATCATCGGCAACGAGCGGTTCGAAGTCCATCTTCTCCAGGACGTCATCAACAGTTACCCATTGCGCGGTTGCCAGCAGCTTCATGTAGTGAGTTTTCTCGTCATAACCAAACATGGCCTCCGGTGTGAGTAACCGGTAGGGTCCGGTGCCGGGCGGCAGACCTGCTTTCTCCCGCGCATTTGGAGTACCGTCAATAAAGCCCGGCGATGAAATGAAATCGACCCGCTTGACGAACTTCCTTTTTTCCTGCATGGTCATCAGGATGGTACGCCAGCACAGGGATGCCATCTCGTTCGCTCCTCCCGACCCTCCATAGCGGCGCTCCGGATGGAAGTAATCGGTACCGAGGAAAGAGGAGTTGATATTGCCCCATGGGTCAACCTGGAGTGTCTGGAGTATCGCGTAGTCCACCAGTCCCAGAGAGGCATGGGTACAAACGGTATTCATGCTTGTCCAGGCAAGGGCTTTATAACCGCTTTTGGCACTGACCATTGCCATCATCGGGTCCAGGGGAATAGCGGGACGAGGCCCGATACCGCCGTCCTCGGTAATGATAGTCACGTCCGGTGCGTGAAGCCGGTGTGCCAGAATCACTGACTGCAGCGGGTAACCTCCGCCACCAACCCAGTAGACCTTGTCCTCCTCGATGAGATTGGCGCACGTGCAGAGCATTGACTCAATCTCGGAGAATGAAGTTGCTTCGGTAGTCATCGGTAATAGCCCTCCTTGATAGTTGCCCGCCGTTTCAGTTCCAGCATGCGGGGGACTCCCACCACCTTTTCCAGGTACTCTTCATGGGAAGCAACACTGTAAACGTTTTTCTCCAGGTAAGCCTTCATCGCCTCCGTGTCTGTTTGTCTTGAAGCACGGAACGCATCGAAAATAGCCTCGGTGTCGCTGGCGTAGAGACCGGGTACCTCGCCGGGGTGTGCTCCGAAGGGGGCTTCGACAACCGCGTCTACCAGGTAGCCCGGAATCGTTGTCCGTGCGGGGTCTTTCCTGATTTCCTCGTTGTCAATAATTTCCTCGGTGGAAATAATCACCTTTTTGGATGAAGCAGCAGTCTCGTAGGGTGAAACGCTGGTACCGAAGATACGGGCATTTCCGTGGATATCACACTGGTGTACGTGTACCATGCCCACGTCAGGATTGAGCGCCGGGACGACCACGATCTCCTTTCCGGTGTACGGGTCCGTGATAAGTTTGGCTCCCGAGTGCTCGAATGAATCAGCCCCGCCGAGGAACCTGATAGGTATGAAAGGTATCCCCATTGCCCCGGCCATCTGCCGCATTGTCATTGCGGAGTTGCTCCACTCGGTTACCTCGATATTGCCTTCATCGAGGACCCTGTTCAGTGCCCGCCCGACACCGATGTAGCCGACATCTATTTTACCGACACAACCCCCGGCGACAAGCAGGTTGACAATGAGATACGTAAACCTGCCGCCTATCCAGAGGTCTTTTTTCTGCTGCCTGATTATCTCCCTGATGAGCGAACTGGGCCCGCGCTGAATAAGCGTACAGTCATAACAGAGATAATCACCATCACTGACCAGCTTACTGACCGCTTCCTGCTCTGTCATCCGTTTGTCCACCAGTCCACGGGCACGGTGCTCACGCAGGTATTCCCGGTGGCCATCGGGGTCAGGCATGCGGAAATTTGCGGCACCGGAAGCCAGGATTTCCATGTCTTTTACCTCCTCTTCCCTGTTAATATTACCGTTGGCGTAACGTGTTTATACTGAAAGGTCCCGTTTCCGGAATGTGGCTATTGCCACAGTTAAAAAGACTGCGATTATTCCGGCAAGTACGGCTGCATGGAGACCGTTCAGACCATTCTTAAGCGGGTCCGCTCCGATGTAGTAGTAGAAGGGAGAGAGGACCCGGAACGGTTCGAGCCAGTCAATCAACGGTGCCATTGTGTTGAGAAGATAACTGTACCCGACGAGTGCCCCCGCCGTACTCATGCTCAGACCGCGGCGACCACGGGCACAACCAACGGCCAGGGCTATTGCACCGAAAGCAATACCGAGCAGGGCGGCACTGAAACAGGCCGCGGTCAGCCCGGTGAGACTGAGGCCCATGCCAACAACATGACTGCTGATTGCAAGAGCTCCCCAGAAGATTATAACCAGTAGAAATATACTGAAGACCAGGGCAGCGGATTTTTCCAGTACCAGTCTCCAGCGAGGTAACGGATTTGAGAGCAGCAGGTCAAGCGTACCCTGCTCTTCTTCCCCGGCTACGGCACTGCTACCGAAATTGATAGCAAAAACCATGATTAGCAGGGGGAACACCATGAAAAACAACTCGCTGTGGAGATAGCCTTCCGGAGAAGTGAAGTCGTTCATGCCTCCGGTGAAAAGAGCCAGGACTTCTTCCGGGAATAACTCCATATATTCCTGGATGGCGCTGAAACTCTCTATTAAAGGATATAGAGACACCACCAGAACGGCGATAAGCACGAAACTTATCCCCCAGAATAACAGGGAGCGACGCCGGTCCCGAATGGTCTTCAGAAATATGCTGTTAAGCAATACTTTCTTCCTCGTGGTAGTAATCCAGGAAAATTTCCTCCAGGCTGGGTTCGTGACTGATGATATTGACCACCGTGGACTGAGAGGCGGCCTTGACCAGCGCATCAAGCTGGCCGACTACGGTGCAGGTAAGGATGGAGTCATGCACCCGGACATCCTTCACACCGGAGATTTCAGTAAATGTTTCCTGGGAGACAGGTCCGTCAAAGTGGATTTCCAGTCGCCGTATGGAACGGGCCTTGAGGTTATCTATATCTTCCACCGTTACCATCTGTCCCTCGCGGATTATGGCCACGCGGTCGCAGACACGCTCTACTTCCGGCATGATGTGCGAGGACAGGAATACGGTACAGCCTTGGGCTTTAGCTTCACCGACCAGGCGGTAGAACTCCTGCTGCATCAGGGGGTCGAGGCCGATGGTCGGTTCATCGAGGATAAGCAGGTCGGGGGTGTTCATGAAAGCCTGGATAAGGCCTATCTTCTGCCGGTTCCCATGTGAAAGTGAGCGAATTTGTGACAGGAGGTCGCAGTCAAACCGGGCAGCCAGGTCTTCCACGTGCGCCCAATCGGCGCCGCCGCGCAGGCTTCCGAGGTAGCGCAGCATTTCAGCACCGGTCAGATTATTATATAGCTCAAGCTCTCCGGGCAGGTAGCCAATGTGCCGTCGGACCTCCAGTCCCTTCTGCTGTATGTCCATCCCGAATATTGACGCCATGCCGCGTGTAGGTCTGATGAGATTAAGCAGGGTGCGGATAGTGGTCGTTTTACCGGCACCATTGGGGCCCAGGTAACCGAATACCTCACCCTGACGGACATCAAGGCTGATATCAATCATGCCCCTGTGTTTACCATAATACTTGGTGAGTCCCGCGGTATGGATTACGGTACTGTTATTCGTCGCCACCGAATCACCTCAGGAGAACGGACTATGTCTTCACATGCTACCCTATGGCCTGGTGACCGTCAAGACAATGAGAGTCACTATCCCCTATATTAGTCCATTCTACCACTTGCCAATTACAGTATATCCATCTATAATGACCGCTATTATCGGAAATATGCGGACAGGGCATATACCTGGGGGGTGAGGACATGCCGGAAGAATACCTGGTGGTACAGGACCTTCACAGGAGCTTCAACGAACATAAAGCAGTTAACGGTGTCTCCTTCACAATATATCAGGGTGAAATATTCGGTCTCCTCGGACCAAACGGCGCCGGTAAAACGACGGCGATACGGATGATGTCCACGGTATTAGAGCCTGACCGTGGTGATATTACCGTTAAAGGCCATTCGGTAAAGCGTGATGCTGATGCTGTCCGTAACCTGATAGGTGTCTGCCCCCAGGAACTGGCGCTGTATGAGGACCTCAGTGCGCTGGAAAACCTTATCTTTTTCGGCCGAATGTCAGGCCTGGACGGCAACGAGGCACGACAGCAGGCGATGTCCCGCCTTTCACTGATGGGACTGGAGGACAGGGCAAAAGGTAAGGTGAGCAAGTTTTCCGGCGGTATGAAACGGCGTGTCAACCTGGCGATAGCACTGATGGGACACCCCGAACTCCTGTTCCTTGATGAGCCAACGGTTGGTGTCGACCCGCAGTCACGGAACAACATCTACGAGAATATCGAGGGTCTTCGTGATAACGGTATGACGGTTCTTTACACCACGCACTACATGGAGGAAGCCAACCGCCTCTGCGATCGGGTAGCAATCATGGACGGCGGGGAGATTATTGCCATGGATACCCCGCTTGAACTCAGAAGCCAGATTGGTGACCCGGACAAGGTCACGCTTGAAGATGTTTTCCTGAAACTGACGGGACGGAGTCTGCGTGATTAGGCTGATGAGAAAGAGGAGTAAAGAGGGGCGAAGCCCCTATGGCGGGGGTCTGGGGGTGTCCCCCAGATATAATCTCTGCCCCCTTCCTGGCTAGGAAGGGGGTCAGGGGGATGGTCGAAAGGATTCGCAGCCTGCTAGATTGATGACATGATTAAATCTTTACTGGTAGCCATACACGAGGTGCGCATTTACCTGCAGGACAAGGGTGACCTGGCTTTTAGCCTGCTCCTGCCGGTAGTTACTTTTGGCCTGATGTACGGTGCATTCGGCGGGGCAACCATTTTTCACGGGACCGCCCACGTGGTCAATCAGGACCCGGAAGGTATCTACTCCACCCGTCTGCTGGAACAGGTAGAGGAACTTGACAGTGTTGACCTTGAGCTTCTTTCCCCAGCCGATGCTGACCGTAAACTGGACAGGTCAGACCTGCTGATGGTCATCTATATACCGGAAGATTTCTCTGAAAAACTGGCTTCGCGGGAGCAGACTCAACTTCTCTTCAGGCAGAGAGGAAACGGCGGACAGGAGGGCCAGATTGTTGCCAGCCTGGTAATGGGCCTGGTGGAGCGGATGAACCAGGAGTTTACGGTACTCAGTCAGGTCAACAGCACCCTGGCCGGAAAAAGAATTCCCGGTGACCTTATTGATGATACTACCCGGAAGTTCCTGCTGCGGGAGCAGGAAAACCCCCTGGTGGATATTACGGAGGAAACGGTTGGAAGCAGTCCCGACCTGGTCAACCAGTTTCTGCCGGGCATTGTCACCATGTACGTGCTCTTTGCCATAACCCTCGGTGCCCAGGCGATAGTGCAGGAACGCCGGCTCGGCACACTGGAGCGGTTACTGACTACGCGTCTGAGTGTCGGGCAGTTATTTGCGGGCAAGTTTATGGCAGGCATTCTGCGCGGTTTCCTGCAGACGGTCATTCTGCTGGCTCTCTCCTATATCGTCTTCCAGCTTTTTACACCGCTGTCATTTCTTGAGTGCCTGTTGATTGCCCTTGTTTTCGCGGCGGCGGCCAGCGCGCTTGGCCTGGTCATTGCTGCCCTTGCCCGGACTGAAGACCAGGCTATCTGGATAGCTGTGTTTGTCACTATGGGCATGGTGATGCTGGGCGGCACCTTTTTCGAGATAGCAGAAGGCTCCGTGATGGACACAATCAGCCGTGTTTCGCTTAACACGTATGCTAATGATGCCCTGAAAACCGTGATTGTTGACGGGGGTTCACTTACCGATGCCGGGATGGAACTTGCAGTGCTGGCCGGAGTCACTGTTGTGGGACTGATACTGAGCCGGATGCTCTTCAAAGCCTTACCGGGGGGCAGGTAATGGTACAGCTTCGTCAGATAGTCTTCATTGCTTTGAAGGACCTGAAGCGGTTCACCCGGGACCGGCCGGCTCTGATTGCTTTTATTCTTTTCCCGTTTTTCTTTGTGGCGCTCTTTAACTTCCTGCTGGGCGGTGTTGGCGGTGAGGATACACGGCTTGTCTTTCACGTGGTAACGCTTGAAGAGGCCGG
>DUES01000074.1 GCA_011192055.1 Dehalococcoidia bacterium | reverse complement strand
TACTGGCTGAACTCAGGGACGCCGTATGAATCGTTGAGGTCTTCCATGTTTGCCCTGCCGGGTACACTACCGTATATAACCGGTGCTCCCTTGCTAACCAGTTGAGTTAATGCTACACCGGTAAGGATTTCCGCATTTACCTGGGCCACGATGCCTGCCTCAATAATCGGGGCCGTAGAACCACCCTGAGGTGCACTGGAGATGACCACCGGGACTCCTTTTCTGGCTATCTCTATGGTCTTCTGTGTGGTATCGTCTACCATTTGCAGGGGACTCTTTATCATTGATGTAATAAACGATATAATGTGATTGTTCTTGAACCTGTCCTCTCCACCGGCAATTATTTGTGCCATTCTGACAACATTATCAAGCTGGTCCAACTCCGTTAATCCCGCCATGACGTGTTTGGTGGTATTATTCAGGGAAGCAAAGAACTTGTTAACATCCTTGTTGGTATCGTTAATATCTTCATCCTGTATATTGACCGGGCGCAGGAATCCGTCCCACGAATCCAGGTGCTCACACAGGTGTGCTGCCTGTACCAGTTTGCCCACGGAACCCTTTTGAATACTAAGTACCGGGAAAGTGATTTCCTTACCAGGATCAAGTTTGCTGACAAAAGGTTCGCCATTAACATCAAGCCAGTTATTAGCCTCGGAACCGGAGGCAAAATGCACTCTTGGCTCTCTGCTGTCAAGAATAAGGCTGTTCTCCTCGTCCCGGGCTCCGAGTTTTACTACCTTTGGTGCTGTTGCCACTGCTTCCAAGATAACCTTCTCCGGTATCTTCAGCAGCCAGCCTTTATTTCCCTCATTCTCAAGAGGTATTACCTCTGCCCCAGCGTCGCCAAAGACCTGGGCGGCTTCGCTGTTATAACAGATTATGCCCGGGTCAAGCAGAATATCCATTGAAGCTCTATGAATTCTCTCTATCTGTTCCTCGTTAAGCCGACAGTACGGCTTTACAAGTACTCCATTTCTTGGCATCGTATCTCTCCTATGCTACAAGCGTGCCTTTCCGGTAAGCCCTGGTGTACCGCCGGCACTGTGGGTCCTTCTCCGTCAGGACATCGGCAGCCTTCAACAGACTCATTGTCCGGACATCGAGCGGGTCAAGTATCGCAGCATCCAGCCCGGCGTGTGCCGCCATGACCAGGAAGGCCTGGTTAATCAGTTTTCTGCAGGGCAGGCCGTAAGAAATGTTGCTCAAGCCTATTACGCTTTCAGAGTGCGGATACCGCGTTTTGATTCGCTCAATTGTCTGCAACGTTATCAGAGCCTGACCGGAATCAACACTGACAGGAAGTACCAGGGGGTCGAAATAGACCTGCTCTTCATTTATGTTAAATCGTGCCAGGTGGTTAACTATTGACTCACAGGCAGCCAGTCTCTTTTCTACACTGCGGGGTATTCCTTCAGCACCCATCGCCAGCGCTACTATCTTTACATTATGTCCAGTTACCAGGCGGCTTATGGCATCCAGTTTCCCTGTTTCTGCATTGACAGAGTTAATCATTATTTCTGCCCCGCTGTACTTCCGTAAGGCAGCTTCAATGACACCGGGGAAATCACTGTCTATGGAAAGTGACCTGTCGGTGGCCGTTTGCACAACATCTACCACCCACTCCATATCCGCCACCTGCTTTTGCTGGCTTTGGTTACCCGTGCCGACATTAACATCAATATAATCGGCTCCGGCATCAGCCTGGGCTTTCGCCATGTCTGCAATATACGTACTGTTCCGGGCAACAATAGCCTCGGCAACGTGCCGGTTAGATGCGTTTATTTTCTCTCCGATTATGAGCATTTTTTAGTCCACTATACCTTTAATACCTGCGAGTATCTGTTTCCTGACCGCTTCCGGAAGACTGTAGTCATTACTGGCAATAAGCTGTTGCACGATTTCTCCGGCCTTCTGCCACGTTGATTTTTTCCCTTTACTTTCCCAGTCCTCGCGGCTCTCCCGGTCACTCAGGGTAGGCAGGTAGTGCTCCCTGCGCATGAAATGCCGTGTGTGTCTGGCGGTAACGAAATTACCGCCCGGCCCTACCTGTTTTATAACATCGAATGCCAGGGTCTCATCATCCACCCTGATACCTTCGACTGCTCTCATCACCATTCCCAGTATTTCGTTATCGGTGACCAGCTTCTCATAGCAGACCGTCATGGCGAATTCCATGAGTCCGGCAGCATCATGAATGAAGTTGGCTCCTGCCAGGGCACAGAGCAAGCCGGAAATGGCGGACTCATAACCGCTCTGCGCATCCAGCATTTTTGAGTCTGTCATGCCGCCGGTAGCATAGAAGGGGAGCTTGTAAAACTGCGCCATCTGTGCCCCGCCTGCGTTAATTAGACCCATCTCAACCGAACCGGCCAGGTAGCTAAGAGTGGTCAAATCCGTACTGGTAGCCACCGAACCAAAAATTACGGGTGTTCCCGGGTTAACAATCTGGGCAAGCATAACACCCATCAGGGAATCAACCGTCTGGATGACAAGGTTTCCGGCCAGTGTTACCGGTGAAGTAGCCCCGCACAAAGGCTCGGCGGGGCATACCAGTGGGACACCGCTTTGTGCGATAAGGACCACCAGGTCGCCATAATGTGCGTCCAGCTTCATGGGACTCATGCTGCATGCTATCATCGAGATAACCGGTCTTTCCCGCAGTGCTTCGGCAGAACCGGCGATTATCTCAGCCATGCGTATTACCTGTCTTACTCCATCGGCTGTGTAGACTCCTCCCATGATGTGCTTTGTGCTGTTGTCCAGCCCGGCAAAGAAGCGGTTGACATCCACCTGCTCTACGGGCAATTCGTTAGGATAGGTAGAGAGCATCAGAAGGTGGATATTTTCCAGCTGGTCAACCAGTTTGGAGATTTGTCGAATGTCATTCAGATTAGCCGGCCGTTTCCGGTCGGTATCCGGCTCGTAGATGTACAGTGCCGTTCCACCGGTACCGGCGTAAACACGGCTTCCCCCTAGAACGATATCATGCTCTTCCTCCTGCCCGCATAGCCTGATTTCGGAGGGAGCCATATTTATCAGTTCCATCACCTTTTCGGGAGACAGACGTACCAGCCGTTCCTCACTATCCACACGCAGTCCGGCCTTTTTAAAAAGTTCAAATGCTGTTTCCGAGTTTACCTGGAAGCCCACTTCGTCAATCAATTGCATGGCGGTTGCGTGGATTTTTTGTATAGACTCTTCGGAAAGAGGCTTGTAACTGCCTCCGGTAATGCCTTTTCGAGACGTTTTCATGACAGTTTACCTTCTACCCGCGCATCCCTGCCGTTCACAGGTTTTACAGGGATTATAGTTTGCTACGTCATCTTCCCGGGTACCGATACCCATAATGCCTGATATCGACTTTTGCGGTATCATCAGATACCTGTCAGTCATTTTAATAAAGCTCGAACTGCCGTTCATGGTACGGAAAAGCATTTCCTGCTGGACAATGTTCCAGTCGCAGTAGCCCGGACTGAAGCGCTGACTGGTCACAAGTCCTTGAATACTGGCAGTAGCAGTAATCATTTTGTGTATATGTTCAGCAACCTGCTCAACCGCATTTGAGCCGATGGCATCCAGTACCCTTGCCTGCACGACAAGGCCATCATCTGCCAGTTGACTGGCAGCTTCCTCCAGGTAACTATCAATAGTCAGGGCGAAGACGGCAACCTGTTCGCAGTTTTTCAGTAGTCCGGAGATTACGTGACTTTTAAAAGTACTTCCGCCTTCAATATAAACAGTCCTGCCGACCACGAAGTCTATGTTCCTGATAACGTGAGTATATGCCGGATTGATTAGCTGAGTGGCATTCCTGGCGTATTCATGCACCAGTGTTCTCATACGAGCAGGTGGGCCGCAGTTCCCATTGTAACCAATGTCTGCCAGGACTTTTTCTTCATCAATGTTTATGACAATCTGACTGCTGATTATTGTCATATAAAATTCCTCCTTACGTCTTTGCTGATAAATGGTAAAAGTATCCCCCGTACGCCTACGTAAACGTTCTTCTATCGGGGGAAATAAGCCGGATTTCAGAGTATCTGCGTGAAATACTGGGAAAAAAGCACAAAGATATCTACGGATTATGCAGACAAGGTGTTTGTGTGCCTAGTTGGAAGGTGGATTCCAGTGAAGAATACTTCCTAACCAGCTTCGATGGTTATGAGTAAACTCGGTCACTCGAATAGGAAATGGTGAACGAAGATATCGTGTGATAGCGGGTGTGAGCACCAGTCATTATTAGTAGTAATTCTACTCATCATCATCTGACTACCTCCTAGAATTACTTAAGGCAGATTACCATGCTCCCTGATTTTTGTCTAATGCCGAACCGTATACCTGTCCCTATTATGCGGTGGTAGTTCTTTATCTCTGAATCTCTTTTGTCTCATATAATCCCTCCTCAACTAAGGAGAATAGTCCTCCAGTACTTTTGCAGCCTGAGCGATATTAAAAGAAATATTCTGTCGGACAAAATCTTT
>DUES01000073.1 GCA_011192055.1 Dehalococcoidia bacterium | reverse complement strand
TGTAAACGGTCCACAATACAGGATAGATATCATCACTTATTGCCAGATGTGAATTCGGCTGGTTTGATCTATTGAATCACTCCTTTTATGTAAGGACAATTGTTGTTCCATACATATCGAATTCGGTCCAGAAGTTTAACGGCTATTTTAATGATGGCATTCTGAGCCTTCATTCGAACAATGAGTTTGTTGTACTTGTGAAGCAGAACCGGATCCTGCCGTATCGCCACCCAGGCAGCTTCAATGAGCACATGCTTGAGATGCTTGTTTTTTCGATAGGTCAACCCTCTCACCCAGTCATTCTCCCCTGATGAATCGGTTGATGGAACCAATCCTACGAAGGATTTCAGATGATCCAATGTCCTAAAGCGTTTCATGTCTATTATCTCAGTGTAAAGAACGAAAGCGGTTTTTAATCCTACCCCTGGCACCGTCAGCAAATTTTGGAATACTGAAGGTTCAAGATGATCTCTTACATATTCACGCAGTTTCTTAAGTATATGAATGGTAGTCTGCCTTCTCTGCTCCAATTCATCTATGGAAATCATCAGGCATTCCTTAGCTGGACCGTCATCCAAAGGCAACGATTTCAAATAGGCGATGAATTTGCCCGACCACTGGGAAGTGTGACGGGGTAACTCCACTCCGTTGAAATACAGATGTCCTTTGATTCGGTTCTTCACGCTGGTAGTATCCTTTACAGCACTGCGATAAAGTCTACTCAATGATCGCAGGTGCTGGTCTGCCTCATCAGGAATGTAGATGCAGTTCAGACCTCCTTTCTCCAGCTCCCGGGCTAGTTTGTTGGCATCTATCGGATCGGTTTTGCGGTCTTTTTCTTTGTGACCTGTGGGAACATCTGCTGGGTTGACCACGATACAGTCCATTCCCATTTCCCGTAAATCCCGGCAAATCCAGAAACCGCAGAATCCAACTTCATATACCACATGGTAAGTTCCTTCAGGATAGTTTTCCCCCAAAAACCGTTTCAGTTGCTCCGGATATGGATCCATAGAGAACGCTTTCAGCCGTATTCCATTGTTTCGGATATTTACTGCCCAGCTCTTCTTATGGACATCCAGTCCAATATAGAAATGTTGACCTTTGAAGCTTATTGGGGTATCCTTTTTGTTACTCATGGTGATCTCCTTTCTTTTATTTGGGTTCGCATCCTTATTGTCAAGAAGGGAGATCATCTTTGAAAACCTGACTTATATTTCTAGCATAGCGTCTGCACACCGACTTCAAGGGGCGGTCTTCCCTGGGCCTGATTCCGCTTCCGAAAATGGTTGGCAGTCTGCTTGGTGGCATGAGGGCAATAACATGTGTAGTGCTAAATCAAAAAGTATTGGAAGAAAAGTAAAACAACTATTGGGGTGCCACCAAGTCAATCTGGCATATCACCCTTAAAGCGGGTGAATTCAAGCGTTAGCGCGCCAAGGGAAGTTTGGCGTGTCTTACAGGGTGAAAGTCCCTGTCGGGTAAGGTCTAGCCAACCACCCGTATTGAGTGTTGCGCCTGTGGAGGAGTCGGATAAACCGATGAACAAAACAGGTGAAGCGTACACAAAGAATCCTGCAGGCCGCAGGGGAGACCGTGCTCCCTGAAGTGCTGGTACAGCTTCGAGAAGAGTTTGTTGCGGACGCCGAGGGTTTTAACGTACACCGAAGGCAATACAAGATCATCCGATAAGGCGAGGATGTGAAGGTCCGTCGGAGTCATCAGGCCGTGGCATGCAGGAAGAGACACGTCCAAGAACTTGGGAGGCCCCATTGGTTCCTGCAGGATAAAGAGCCAAATCGTAAGGTATACAGTTACTGAGACACGAAAGGGTAAACCCGGAAACGGAATTAGACTGGAACCTAAGCGTTGAGGGGAAAGCCTGACAGGGAGGCAGATGAGTACCGTAAAAGGGAAAGCCTGCCGAATGCTGATGGGGAGTCTTATCAAGCGTAGTACTCGGAGCGTGGGAAAGCCACGTACAGGGGGAAGGACTTGACGGGAGTACGCAGCCCGCAAAGGAAACTTGCGCCGGACATGCAGGGCTGGAAGAACGCAAGCAAACCTCACTGCGGGGAATAGCAAACAAGGCAAAGGTTGAGAAGGGACACCGGTTTCGGGATCTCTACGGGTGTCTGAATGCCGAATTTCTGATGGACTGCTGGCAAAATCTGAACCAAAAAGCAGCCAGTGGAATAGATGGAATATCGGCATCTGCATATGCAGAGAACCTGCAAAGCAATATAGAGGCGCTGGCAGGGAGACTGAAATCAAAGAAGTACCGAGCGAAACTGATCAGGCGAAGATACATTCCGAAGGGAGATGGAAAGGAGAGGCCGCTGGGGATACCGGTTATCGAAGATAAGCTGGTACAGCAGGCTTGTGCGAAACTGCTAAGTGCGATCTATGAACAGGACTTTCTGGATTGCAGCTACGGCTATCGACCTGCACATGGGGCGCTGGAGGCGGTGCATGAGCTGACCTTTGACCTGCAATATGGTAAATATGGACATGTAGTGGAAGCTGATATCAAAGGCTTCTTCGACAACATGGACCATGACAAGTTGCTGGAGATGCTGAGCCGGCGGATAGACGATAAGGCCTTTCTGAATCTGATACGAAAATGGTTAAAGGCAGGGGTACTGGAGAGTGATGGAAGAGTCATACATCCGGAGACTGGGACGCCGCAGGGGGGAGTAATCTCACCGATACTGGCGAACGTGTATCTGCATTATGTGCTGGACCTGTGGTTTGAAGAGGTGGTTAAACCTTACAGCCGAGGACAGGTATTGATGTGCCGATATGCGGATGACTGGGTGAGTGCGTTTCAATACCTGAATGATGCGGAACGGTATTATCGGGCGCTGCCAAAACGGTTGAAGAAATACAACCTTGAGGTGGCGGAAGATAAGACCCGGATACTACGTTTCAGTCGCTTCCATCCGAGCAGGAAGAGGAAGATTGCTTTTCTGGGCTTTGAGTTATACTGGAAAGCAGATAGACAGGGAGTGTTGAGAGTGAATCGGCAGACGGCCCGGAAGAGACTGCAGAGAGCGACAAAGAGGATATCGGAATGGATCAAGTCGAATCGGCACTTGCGAGGTAGCGAGTTCTTTAGCCAGTTGAACCGTCGATTACGGGGACATTACAATTATTACGGAGTGCGAGGGAATTCCGAGTCGTTGAGCCGCTTCTATAAAAGAGCCATAGAATGTGCATTCAAATGGCTCAACAGGAGAGGTGGAAAACGGCGGAGCTACACTTGGGAAGAATTCAAACGGGTGTTGAACCTCGTGAAGATAGCCCAACCCCGCATTACGGAAGTAAAACATCAGAGGGTGTTCGTTTGAAACCAGTGCTTTGCATCACGGAAGCGAGTACAACCGAGGAACCGGATGCGGGAAAACCGCACGTCCGGGTCTGTGCGGGGGGTGCCGGGTAACCGGCATTCCTACCGCGAAT